>NZ_JBDJAW010000001.1:300000-544517 GCF_039649665.1 Microbispora sp. ZYX-F-249
CTCGACGCGGCTCGACGACCCCGGTTACGCCCGGCTGCTGGCCGCCGCCGGCCTGGCGGGCGGCGGCGTCCCCGGCGTCGAGATCGTGCGGCGGCGCGATCACGTCTTCGCCCTCAACCACACGGGGGACGAGCAGCCCGTGCCGATCGACGGCACCGATCTGATCACGGGCAGGCCCGTCACCGGCGTCCTGCGACCCGGGCAGTGCGTCGTGGTGCGGAGCGCGCGGTAGGCCGGGCCGTCAGCGGGCCGCCGGAATCCGGGACGCCGGCGCCTCGGCGGCCGGCCGGCGGTGCCGGGCGGCCTCCGCCGTCTCCTGCCGCGTCTCCTGCCGCGTCTCCTGCCGCGCCCCCTCCGGCTGCCCGGGCCGCGGCTCGTCCTGCGCCTGCTCCCGCGCCTGCGTCCGAACCGGGCGGCCCTCGACCTGCCGGATCTCCTTCTCCAGGTCGTCCGCCGTCGGCGCCTCCAGCATGCGCGGCACCACCACCGTCGTCACTCGGGGGACGGCCCAGTAGCTTCCGGTGCGCTCGCCGTACCAGACCATCCAGCCGGGCGTCCTGGCCGCCAGCGCCCGCGCCGCGTTCCTGCCCTCGGCGATCTCGTCCGCCATGCCGATCCTCCCGCTCGCCGTACTTCCGCGAACGCGCCCTCTACCCACGCACGGACAGCCCACACCAGCGGCACAAGCACCCGCGGGCGACGGGATCGGCACGGCCGGTGATGCGTTCGCCAAGGGAGGCCAGGAAAGGTAAGCATTTTCAGAGAAACACTGGATACGTGTCATTTGTCTGGCTGGCTGGTATGTTTGAAGCAGTCCAGTCTCCGCCCCCGAGAGACCGGGCGGCCCGCACCGGCATCGCGCCCGGGTACCCGCCTCCGGCGATCACCCGCAGGCCGGAACCCCCTGGAGGACAGGGGTTTCCCGCGAACCGGGACCGTTCGGGACACCTCTCCAGAGATCGCCACGAAGCCCCGCATCTTTACCTATTTGCCACATTCTGGTGCACAGGTGGGATTGCCGGACGGACTCGCATGCCATCGACCGTCGCGCATTACCGGGACCTGACACTCCGCCGGGTAGCGTCGTTCAAGACAGTACGCCCGAAAAATATGGATGAAGGCGCGTATATGACAACGCAGCAGCTCGAGATTACTGTGAGCGATCACCAGCCGGCCGTCGTGGTCGCGCTGCGCGGTGAACTCGACATCGCCAGCGGAGACACGTTCCGGAGGGCGATCGGGAATCTTGTCCGCCAGGGTCGCGCGAAGATCGTGGTGGATGCGTCCGGTCTGCGGTTCTGCGACTCCAGTGGCCTGGAGGCGCTGCTGGACGCCCGGGACGACATCCAGAAGGCCGCCGGTTCGATGCGGCTCACCGGAGTTCACGGCATCTTGAAGATCGTCCTCGAGGCGACCCGGCTGCGCGACACGTTCATCATCGACGGCACGCCCGTCGAGGCTGTCGCCGCCATGGTGGTGACCGCCTCGCGCGACGTGTCCATGGTCTGACTCCATGGTCTGACCGTTTGACCGCCGGCCCCCGCCCCGCATCCGGGGCGGGGGCCTTCGACCGCCCGCCGCGGTCGTTTGTGCCGGTCAGGTCCGGGTACGCGCGTCCGGGGGGAACGGCCCCACGTCGTTCAGGGGAGGAACACGGACATGGATCAGTCCCGCGTACCCGTGCTGGAGGCGCTCGCCGCCTATCGCCGGCGGGGAGACCTCAACTTCACGCCTCCCGGCCACAAGCAGGGGCGGGGGGTGGACCCACGGGTCCTGGAAGTCCTGGGGAAGGACCTCTTCCGGGACGACGTCATGGTCATGAACGGCCTGGACGACCGGCTGCAGAGCAACGGCGTGCTCGAGGAGGCCCAGCAGCTCATGGCGGAGGCCGTCGGCGCCGAGAAGGCATTTTTCTCCACCTGCGGCAGCTCCCTGTCCGTCAAGAGCGCCATGCTCTCCGTGGCCGGGCCGGGGGAGAAACTGCTGGTCGCCCGCAATTCCCACAAGTCGGTCATCTCGGCGCTGATCCTGAGCGGCGTCGAGCCCGTCTGGGTGCACGGGGACTGGGACGGCGATCTCCACATGTCGTATCCCCCCACACCGCAGGCGGTGGAGGCGGCGTTCGAGGCCGCCCCCGACGCCAAGGGCGTCATCGTCGCCAGCCCGGTGGACTACGGCACCTGCGGCGACCTGGCGGGCATCAACGAGGTGTGCCGCAGGTACGACCGGACGTTCATCGTGGACGAGGCGTGGGGCGCCCATCTGCCGTTCCACGAGGACCTGCCCACGTGGGGCATGAACGCCGGTGCGGACCTCTGCGTGACGAGCGTCCACAAGATGGGCAACGGGCTGGAGCAGAGCTCGGTGTTCCACCTCCAGGGCAACCGGGTGGACCCGGCCGTGCTCAAGGCGCGTGAGGACCTGCTCGGCACCACCAGCCCCTCGACGCTGATCTACGCGGCGCTCGACGGCTGGCGCAGGCAGATGGTGGAGCGTGGCAAGGACCTGCTCGACCGTACGCTGGAGCTCGCGGAGTCGGCCCGCGGGGAGATCGACAAGATGCACGGCCTGTGGGTGCTGAGCAAGGAGAACACCGGGGCCTTCGACGTCGATCCGCTCAAGATCGTGATCGACGTGTCGGAGCTCGGCGTCGACGGCTACCACGCCTCCGACTGGCTGCGCGAGCGCTGCCACGTCAACTTCTCGCTGAGCGACCATCGCCGGATCAGCGCCGAGATCACCGTCGCCGACAGCGAGGAGACGGTCGGCGTGCTGCTCGACGCGCTGCGCACCCTGTCGTCGTCGGCCGCCGACCTGCCGCCGGCGGCCAGGATCGACGTGCCCGAGCCCGGCGAGCTGGAGCTGGACGTCGCGATGCTGCCCAGGGACGCCTTCTTCGGGCAGGTCGAGATCGTGCCCACCGGTCAGGCGGTGGGCCGCATCGTGGCCGAGATGGTCACGCCGTACCCGCCCGGCGCGCCCGCCCTGTGCCCGGGCGAGCGCATCACGAAGCCGGTGCTGAGCTATCTGACCAGCGGGCTCGAAGGCGGCATGAACATCCCGGACGTGAGCGACCCCAGCCTGAAGACGCTGCGCGTCGTCGCGGAGTGAGGGTCAGGCCCAGCAGGAGGCGGCCGTCTGTGTCATGAGCAGCTCGGTCACCTCACGCAGGCGGCCGTGCCGGGCGTACGCCGCCCGCTGACGCGCCGCCCCCGATCCGCTGTGCCGTAGGCGGTCGAGCTGGAGGGTCAGCGGCGTCCAGTCGCCGTTCTCCTCCAGCACCGGCCGCACGTGCTCGAGCAGGCGGTCCACCAGGCGCCAGGCCGGCACGCGGACTCCGGCGAGCAGGTCGAGGGCGTGGCCGTCCACACCGTCGCGGGCGGCCCGCCAGTAGGCCGCGTGCAGCAGGGTGTCCTCGACGTCGGGGGCGGGCACTCCCGCCCGGACGTCACGCAGCGCCGTCTCGGCCAGCCCCCGCACCAGTCCGGCGAGCATCACGGCCTCGCCGGCGGTCGGGCAGACGTCGGCCGCGCGGATCTCCAGCGTCGGCACGTGGTCGGACAGTCGGATGAGCCAGTAGATCATTCCCCGGTCCATGATCGAGCCCCCGGCCAGCATGCCGTCGACGAGGCTCTCGTAGTGGCGGAGCGACCGGAAGAACGGCGGCGGCTGCGCGCTCGGCCATCGGCCCATCATCAGCGCCCGCCAGCTCGCGTAGCCGGTGTCGCGGCCGTCCGCGATCGGCGAGTTGGCCGCGAGCGCCTGCACGGCCGGGAGCCAGGGCCGCAGGTGGTTGCTGACCCGCAACGCCTCCTCGCGGTCCGCGATGCCCACGTGGATGTGGCAGCCGCACACCCCCTGGCCCCGCATGACGGCCCCGAACTCGCGGTGCATGGCCTGGTAGCGGGGGCACGGCGACAGGGGCGGCACCCCCGCGTTGCCGTCCAGGGGCGTGCCGCACGCGAGGAGCGCGAGCCCCGCGCCCGCGGCGGCCCCGGCGGCGGCGCGCCGCATCTCGAGCAGGTCGCCGTGCAGGCCCCCCAGGGTGGCGTGCACCGCGCTGTTGCTCTCCAGTTGGAACTGTGTCAGTTCGAACACCAGCCGGTCCGCCCCCGCCCCGGCCGCCCTCTCGCGGATCTCCCGCGCCGCCGGGACGACCCGTCCGGTTCGCGGGTCGACGAGCAGGAACTCCTCCTCGACCCCGAGCGTGAGCGTCGCCGAACTCACGCTTGCCTGCGCGACGAGGGAGGGTCCGTGCACGGTGTCGAACTGGACCTCCCTTGTCACGTCCGGCATGAGCGATCTTCTTTGGAGGAGGGTCCAGTCGGTCAATCCCCCATTCCCCCGGACCATGAGGCGAAAAACCACAAATGGCGTTTCTTGACCCTCCGCCCGTATGCCCGGCCCCACGGCGTCGCTGCCCTAGACTGACACCGTCTCCCCCGCCCCCGCCGTCCCCCTTCTCACCGTCCGCCGAGGTGTGTTCGTGACCGCCGCCGTCGTACTGACCCCCGTGTCCGCCCCTGTCGCCGACCACGTGCTGGTCGTCGCGCTCGACGGCGCCCTGGACTACACGAACGCCGAGCGGCTCCGGCAAGACGTCGAGGCGGCCCTGGGCGAGGAGCGGCGCGAGCTCGTCCTCGACCTGACCCTGCTGAACTTCTGCGACTCCACGGGCATCCGCATCCTGCTGTCGGTGCGGAAGCTGCTGCAGGAGCGGAACGGCACCGTGACGCTGGCGGGCCTGAATCCGCGGCTCGCGAGGATCTTCAGGACAACCGGGCTGATCAACGCCTTCGCCGTCGCACCGGGCCTCGCGGAGGCCGTCGACATGGTCGGCGCGCGGTCGACCCCCAGGTGAAGGCATCGGACGAGTAACGAGACGGTAGCCTCGGAGATACCGGGCGGCAGACCCAGCCGGAAGGCAGCGGCGAGGAGGACAGGTGGTGGATCACCGCCGGCAGTGGCCGATCACGGATGATCTCGCGGCATTGCGCGAGAACATCCAGCGGTACGCCGTGCAGGCGGGCCTCACCGGCCCCCGGCTGGACGACCTCGTGATCGCCGCCAACGAGGCCGCCATCAACGTGCTGGAGCACGGTGGAGGAGCCGGCACGCTGGCGATCTCGTGTGACGGCGGCGTGCTCGCCGTCGACGTCGCCGACCATGTCGGCGTCCTGCCGCCGGGCGCGGTGCCGACCGAGCGGCCCGGCGGCCGCGCCGACCGCGGCTTCGGCCTGTGGCTCATGGGCGAGCTGTGCGACACGGTGACCATCGACCAGATCCCCGGTCAGTCGACCGTCCGGCTGTCCATGCGGGTGGACGACGGCGACCCGGCCACCGGCGGGAGCGCCGCCTCCCTGCGCGGCGCTCACTCGGCCTGAGCGGACGGCCCGTCGCGGACCCAGGAAAGCACCCCGGCCGGCCCTGGCCGGGCCCGGTTGAGCCCCGGTTGGCCCAGGGCATCGTCCCGATCCCGTAAACCTGGTCTCCAGGGCTCCCCGGCCGCCTTAACCTGGGTCCGCGACCACCTCCTCACGGCTGCTGGACGGCTACCTGAGGAATGCCCATGACGCGGCGGCAACCGCGATCAGGGCGCAGAGGCGGATGGTCCGGGGTGTGCTGTCGACCACGTCCCGGACCGCTCTGGCCACCTCGCCGATCCACGAGCCGAACTCCGGGTCGTGAATCCGCCCTTCGATACGGCGTCCCGCGCTCCCGCGGGGCCTGATAGCAGTCATCGGGGCCCCCTCCCCATATGCGCTGTCCGAGAGCGATGTCCCGGACATTCGATCGGCCCGATCAGGAATCCGTTCCCGGCCGGTCCGAAGCGCGCCATGGGCGGAATCCCCGCCGCCGTCGCGCCGCCGACCCGGTAGGAGGGATTCCGGACCATTTCCCCGATGTTCACAGGTGACCCACCGTGCACGCAACGAAAACGAGCGCCATTCGAGGATCCGTACGAAGAGTGACGATCAGATCACAGCTTGCGATAGCTTTTGATCCTGATTTGTCCGGCGACGCGTAGTTGTCTGTCCGGTTTGTCCGCGGCCCTTTCCGGAATTTTGGGTCAGCGCGCGACACGCCGTCATTTGTCTCAGAGGACGGCATCGGGCGGCATATCCGGGCGCCCGCGACACCCGGGCAGGGCGCCCGGATACCGCATGTGGATGGGGGATGCCGGAGACGATGTTACCGAAAGTGACGTCGCCGTCACGCACCTGGGGTGGGTGGCGCGGTCAGGCGCCGAAGTCGCGTACGGCGTTCTCCAGGCAGCGGGTCAGCGTCTCCACCCGTTCCTCGGTCACCGGCTCGTCGCTGTGGGCCTCGGGCAGGTCCGCGCGGCGCACCACCACGAGCTTGCGGTGCCTCTCGTCGATCTCGTCGATCGGCAGCACGAGGCACTCGCCCCGCACGAAGACCAGCGCGACGTCCGGGTCGGCCGACTCCAGCAGCCGGCGTACGCAGTCGGGGTCGAGCAGCGCCATCGCGCCTCCCTTTCGGCCGGCGTTCACGGACGCGTGCCCACGCCCGTCGTGACCTCCTTGACCCGCTCCCGGCCCGAGTCGGGCGCGAGCGGCGGGGTCTGCATGCCCGCACCGCGCCGCATGCCCTCGATGACCGCGCGCAGGGCGTCCACCGCGCTGTGCCGCGGCTGCCAGCCCAGTTCCTCACGGGCGCGGGTGGTGTCCATGATCGGGATCTGCAGGACCATCTCCACCATGCCGGGCGAGGCGGGGATCAGCCGCAGGTGCCAGCCCGCCGACACCGCCGTACGCACCACCGCGGACGGGAGGGGCACCCGCCGGGCGCCGAGCAGGTCCGCCAGCACGGCAGGGTCGATCAACGGGTCGGCGGCCAGGTTGAACGCCCCCCGCACGTCGCGGGTGAGCGCCAGCCGGAACGCCTCGCCGGCGTCCCGCGAGTGCAGCGCCTGGAACCGCAGGCGCGGCATGTCCGGCACGAACGGGATCAGCTCCGGCCGCACCAGCCGCTGCGGCAGGAACGGCCCGGCGAACAGCCGCCGCTGCTCGGTCGCCGACTCCTCCTTGAAGATGAACCCCGGCCGCATCCGCACCACGCGGATGTCCGGGTGGTCGCGCTCGAAAATGTCGAGCACGCGCTCGACGTAGGCCTTCTCCCGGCCGTACGCGGCGTTCGGCCAGCCGTGGGTCGGCCAGGACTCGTCGACGGGCGGGTCCTTGGGCCCGGGGGAGTACGCCCCCACGGACGAGGAGTGGACGAGGACGGAGACCCCGGCCCGGGCGGCGGCGTCGAAGACGCGCGTGCTCCCGAGCACGTTGGACCTCCACGTGGTGACCGGGTCGTGGGTGGGCTGAAACAGCCAGGCCAGGTGCACGACCGCGTCGGCGCCGGCGAGGATCGGGTCGAGGTCGTCGCGGAAGACGTCGGCCGTACGCCATTCGGTCTTCGCCGGGCGCCAGCCCGGCATCCGCCTGGCCACCCCGACGATCGAGGTCACGCTGGTCTCGGACTCGAGGGCGGTGAGCACGCTCGTGCCGACGTTCCCGCTTGCACCAATCACGACAACTCGCATGAAATACTCCGTTTCCGGACACTCGCCGGTGCAAACCGGTTGCCGACCGCCGTACGGCCCGCTTTCCGGCGCGGTGGCGATCAGGCGGGAGCTCCAGATTTCCCCTGGGACAATGCGGGGGAATCAGTGGTGGCGCGGGAATACCGCTACCTAGGAGGATTAAGTTCTCATACTGGTCAGAGAGGCGGAGTAGCGGAGATGGCTCAGATCGTCGGTGGCGGACGCCCCGTCAATGACGCCGAGCGAAGGGTCATCGCGCACCTGCGGGACAACGCCCCTGACGACTGGCTGCTGCTGCACAACATCGAGGTGCCGCGCGGCGCCGACCTGTTCGAGGTGGACGTGGTCGTGCTCACCGGCCACTCCCTCGTGGTGATCGACGTGAAGGGGGCCCGGGGCCGGTTCGAGGTGTCGGGCACCCGGTGGTTCCCCCAGCACCGGGAGGCGTTCGGCTCGCCGGTGGCCAAGCTGCGCGGCACCGCGCGGGCGCTGAAGGGCCTGCTGATCGAGGAGCACCGCGAGCTGGAGCGGTTGTACGTCGACAACGTGGTGGTGCTGACCGCCCCCGGAGCCGTCCTCGTCGACCCCAGCGGCCGCGACGCCCGCCACGTCACCACCATCGCCGGGCTCATCCCCATGCTCAGCGACGTGTCCCGGGTCAGGCACGGATGCAGCCGGGACGCCGGGCCGTACCGGACCGCGATCATCGAGGCGCTGAACGGCACCGTGCGCCGCTCGACCGCGCCGCCGCGCTTCGGCAACTGGGAGGTGGAGGAGCAACTGGGCGGCGACAGCCGGGTCACGGAGTATCGCGCCGTCAACGCGACCGCCCCGACCAGCGGGACCGTGCTGCTGCGGGTCTACCGCGCCGACCCGCTGGCCGAGCAGCGGCGGCGGGTGGCCGAGCAGCGCCGGATCGCCAACGCCTACCAGTCGCTCGCCAAGATCCCGCCGCATCCCTGCGTCGTACGCTCGCGGGACTTCTTCGCCATCGACGACGAGAGCCGGTTCGTGCTCGTGCTCGACGACGTGCACGGGCAGGCCCTGCACCTGCACCTGACCGGGCGGAAGCTGGGCATCGACGCCAAGCTCGGCGTGATGGAGGACATGCTGGACGGCCTCGCCCACGTCCACGCCAACAACGTCATCCACCGGTCGCTGACCCCCGCCTGCGTGCTCGTCACCGACGACGGCAACGCGATGCTGACCGGTTTCGACTACGCCAAGCCCGGCCCGCGCAAGCACACCGTGGCCAACGAACTGCCGAACATCCTCGACGTCCACTACGTCGCCCCCGAGTGCCGGGCCCGCCCCGACCGGATGACCCCCGCCGCGGACGTGTACTCGGCCGGGGTGATCGCCTTCCAGCTCCTGACCGGCGAGCTGCCCATGCCCGGCGTGGACGCCGAGCCGGACGCCGGCGGCGTCGCCCCCGAGGTCATGGACCTCGTGCGGCGGATGCGCGACCCCACGCCGGCCAAGCGCCCGGACGCGGTCACGGCCCTCGCCGAGCTGCGGGTGGCCCGCGACGCCCAGCCCCGGCGGCGCGCGCCGTTCGGCGGCAGGCTCAGGAACGCCCTGCGCCGCCTGTCGCGCCCCGCGCACCGGTGATTTGCGAGTCGATCCGGTCTCCCGGCCCGGGCCGGGAGGCCGATCGACGTCGATGACGGGACCTTCGTCCCTAACCCGCCCGCCGGTCGATCGCGCAGGCTTGCAGACATGAAGCTCGACTCGGCCGGCCTGGAGATCCTCAGCGGAGGAGAATGCCTGGACCTGCTGGCCTCCGCCCCCATCGGCAGGATCGTCTTCACCGATCGCGCCCTCCCCGCCGTCCAGCCGGTCAACTTCTGCCTGCTCGACGGGAACATCGTCATCCGCACCGCCGCCGGCTCCAAGCTCGCCGCCGCGGCACGCAACGCCATCGTGGCCTTCGAGGCCGACGACTTCGACGTGTCGTGCCGTACGGGGTGGTCGGTGACCGCGGTGGGTCCGGCCCGCGCGGTCTCGGAACCGGAGGAGATCGCCCGCCTGTCGGCGCTGCCGCTCACGCCGTGGGTGCCCGGGAACCGCGACCACTTCATCGTCATGGCCCCCGAGCAGATCTCCGGCCGCCGGCTCACCAGGTAGCGCCCGTGCGGAAAACGCCCGCCTCGTTCCCCGAGGCGGGCGTTCCCGCATGTCACCCGCATGTCACCGGGTGACCGTGAGGCGGCGGCGGAACACCCAGTAGGTCCATGCCTGGTAGGCGAGGACCACGGGAGTGAAGATCGCCGCGACCCAGGTCATCACGCCCAGCGTGTACGGCGTGGACGCCGCGTTGTGGACGGTCAGGCTGTTGGCGGGGTCGAGCGCGGGCATGACGTCCGGCCACAGGCCGCCGAACAGCGTGACGGTGACCGCGACGATCGCGGCGGCGTTGGCGGCGAAGGCCCAGCCGTCCCTGCCGCGCAGCGTCGCGACGAGCGCACCGGCGATCCCGGCGGCGGCGACCGCCACGCTCACCCAAGTGCCCGCGGTGCCCGTCATGAGCTGTGTGATCAGCAGGAACGCCCCGCCCAGCACGAGGGCGGCCAGGCCCGCCCACCGGGCGGCCGTCCTGGCCCGGTCGCGCAGCTCGCCGGTCGTCTTCAGCGCGGTGAACACGGCGCCGTGCAGGGTGAACAGCGCCAGCGTGGCCAGGCCGCCCAGCAGCGCGTACGGGTTGAGCAGGGTCAGCAGGCCGCCGGTGTACTCGTGCGCGGCGTCCAGCGGGACGCCGCGCACGATGTTGGCGAAGGCCACGCCCCACAGGAAGGCCGGGCCGAGCGAGCCCCAGAAGAACGCGCGGTCCCAGCCCCGGGTGCCGTCGCTCTTCGACCGGTACTCCAGGGCGACCCCGCGCACGATCAGGGCCAGCAGGATCAGGAAGAGCGGCAGGTAGAAACCGCTGAACAGAGTGGCGTACCACTCGGGGAAGGCGGCGAACGTCGCACCGCCCGCGACCAGCAGCCAGACCTCGTTGCCGTCCCAGACGGGGCCGATGGAGCGCACGAGCGTGCCGCGCTCGGCCTCGTCGCGGCCGAGGACCGGCAGCAGGATCCCGACGCCGAAGTCGAATCCCTCCAGCACGAAGTAGCCCGTCCACAGGACGGCGATGAGCAGGAACCAGACGGTGGTGAGTTCCATGACGGCGGTCCTTCAGTAGGAGAGGGCGGGGAGAGCGGGCTCGTCCTCGTGGACCGCGTCCTCCAGCTCGGGCCCCTTGCGGATGAACTTGAGCAGCAGGCGGACCTCGATGACCGCGAGCACGGCGTAGACCAGCGTGAAGCCGACCAGGGTGGTGGCGACCTCGCCGACGTCGGAACCCGGGGAGACGGCGGCGGCGGTCCGCATCATGCCGAACACGGTCCACGGCTGGCGGCCCACCTCGGTGAAGATCCACCCGAGCGTGTTGGCCAGGAACGGCAGGCCGATGCCGAGCACGGCGGCCCGGTGGAACCAGGGGCCGGCCGGCATCCGTCCGCGCCGGGTCAGCCAGAGCCCGGCCAGCGCCAGCAGCCCGGCCAGCGCGCCGAACCCGATCATCAGGCGGAACGACCAGTACGCGAGGCCGACGACGGGGCGGTAGTCGCCGGGGCCGTACGTCTTCTCGTACCTGGCCTGGATGTCGTTGATGCCCTCGACCTTCCCGTCCAGGGTGTTGGTGGACAGCAGGCTCAGGCCGTAGGGGATCTGGAGGTTGATGTGGTTGCGGCCGTTCTCCACGTCGCCGACCGCGAAGACGGAGAAGCCGGCGGAGGTCTCGTCCTCCCACAGGGCCTCGGCGGCGGCCATCTTCATGGGCTGCTGCCGTGTCATCAGCTGCGCCTGCCAGTGGCCGCTGAAGGCGACCCCGGCCGAGGCGGCCAGCGTGACCACCAGCGCGGCGCGGGCCGACTTCCGGAACAGGTCCGTCTCGCGCTCGCGTGCGAGCTGCCAGGCGCTCACACCGATGACGAACGCCCCGGCCGTCACGAACGCGCCGAAGATGACGTGGGGGAACGTCGCCAGGGTGGTGACGTTCGTCAGCACGGCCCAGATGTCGGTGAGTTCGGCCCGGCCGGTGGCCGGGTTGAGCCGGTAGCCGACCGGGTGCTGCATCCACGAGTTCGCGGCGAGGATGAAGTACGCCGAGATGTTCGTGCCGATCGCGGCCAGCCAGATCGTGGCCAGGTGGACCCTCTTCGGCAGCTTGTCCCAGCCGAAAATCCACAGGCCGAGGAAGGTGGACTCCAGGAAGAAGGCCATCAGGCCCTCCATCGCCAGCGGCGCACCGAACACGTCCCCGACGAACCGCGAGTAGGCACTCCAGTTCATCCCGAACTGGAACTCCTGGACGATGCCGGTGACGACGCCCATCGCGAAGTTGATCAGGAACAGCCTGCCCCAGAACTTCGTCATCCGCAGGTAGGCCGCGTCGCCCGTACGGTGCCAGGCCGTCTGGAATCCGGCCACGAGAACCGACAGGCCGATCGTGAGGGGCACGAACAGGAAGTGGTAGACGGTCGTGATGCCGAACTGCCACCGGGACAGATCCAGGACGTCCATGGGGGCTCCACAGTCATGAAGGGACGTCTGAAGCCTGACCGAGACGCGATCACGCCCCCAGGGCTACCGGACCCGGCAGGAAAGGACCTTGGTCACGATCCGGCCGGGACTGTTGGCGAAGATAGGAGTGTGCGTGCCCGTCCCGTCTCCCCCTCCCTGCTCGTGGAGGAACTCGCCGATCTGATCGCCGCCCGGCCGCGCGACGCGTGGGTGCGCGTCGCCGTCGACGGAGCTCCCCCCGCCGAGCCCGGACGGCTGGCCGACGACCTGGTGGGGCCGCTGCGCCTGCGCGGCCGGGACGTCCTGCGGGTGCCCGCGGCCGGGTTCCTGCGCCCGGCCTCGCTGCGGCTGGAGTTCGGCCGGACCGACCCCGACGTGTTCCACGACGAGTGGCTGGACGTGAGCGGCCTCCGCCGTGAGGTGCTCGGCCCGCTCGAGCCGGGCCGTACGGGCCGGGTGCTGCCCTCGCTGTGGGACAGCGTGCGCGACCGGGCCACCCGCGCCGGCTACGTCATGCTGAAGCCGGGCGGGGTGGTGCTCGTCGACGGTGCGCTGCTGCTCGGGCGCGGCCTGCCGTTCGACCTGACCGTCCACCTGTCCATGTCGGCCGCCGCGCTGGCCCGCCGCACGCCGCCCGGGGAGCGGTGGACGCTGCCCGCCTACGAGCGGTACGAACGCGAGGCGGACCCGGCACGGACCGCGGACGTGGCCGTCCGCGTCGAGGACCCGCGCCACCCCGCCATGCTCACGGTGTGATGGTGACCACGGTCCAGAGCGGTCGGGTGACGGCCATGTCGAGTTGTCGATACGGTAGCGTACCGATACGATGGCGTACCGATACGGTGCAGTATCGACAGTTCACCTGTTCATCTGTTCACTTGTTCAACGAAAGCAGACGAGTCATGGCATCCTTTGATCCCTTCCCGGAGCTCACCGTCGTGCTGAAGGACGCCCTCGGCGCTCAGCTCGATCAGAGCGCGACGACCTTCATCGAGATGATGAGCGAGGACGTCGTCCTCGAGTTTCCCTACGCCGCCGACCCCGCCTTCTCGACGATCAGCGGCCGCGACCGGGTGACCGATTACCTTCGTGGCGTCTCGTCGCTGTTCGCGGTCGACCGGATCGACGTCCAGCACGTTCACCACGCGCAGGGCGCCGGCCCTGTGGTGATCGAGATGAAGGCGCTCGGTCACGGCAGGAGCAGCGGTGTCACCTACGACCAGCACTACATCACTGTGATCAACGTCGCGAACGGCCGGATCGTCAGCTACCGGGAGTATTTCAACCCGGAGCGCTTTCAGGTCGTCACCGAGGCCGAAGCGCAGCGTCGGGACGCCTGACAGTGGTGCAGCCGCCGTCCGGGCATGACGGTCGCCGAGAGTCGCAACCCGCGGCCATCTCCCGCCCGAGGCTGCGTCCGCATGTCACCGATGCGGTGCTCGATGCGGTGCTCGCGGAACTCGCGGAGGTCGGATACGGGCGGCTCACCATGGAGGGGGTCGCTCAGCGAGCCGGATCGAGCAAATCGACACTCTACCGGCGGTGGTCGTCGAAGAGCGCGATGGCGCTGGACGCGATCACCACGGTGAGTCAGGCGTCGATCCCCGGCGACGACGATGGAGGCGACCTGCTGGATCACCTGCTGACGGTCGCCCGCGGGATCCATGAGTGGCTGACCGAACCTCTGGTGAGCCGTATCGTTCCCGACCTCATCGCCGAAGGCGTCCGCAGCAGCAGCATGGCTCGTGCGTTGATCGAGCACGTCGCGGAACCGCGTCGTAGAACTATTCGCCGCATTCTGGAGTCGGCTCGAACACGTGGTGACGTCCGCGCGGATGCGGACCTCGAACTGGCCCTCGACATGCTCGTCGGTCTCATCTACTGGCGAGCATGCGTGCTACGCGAGGAGATCGGCGAGGACTACCTGGAGAAAGTGGCAAGGGTGGTGCACCGGGACATAGCAACACCTGCCTGATCCAGTATCAGAGCCCGTACGCCTCCAGCAGGCGCAGCCACACCTCGCTGACGGTCGGGTAGGCCGGGACGGCGTGCCACAGGTCGTCGAGGGTCGCTTCCGAGGTGACCGCGATCGTCGCGGCGTGCAGCAGCTCGGCCGCCCCGGGGGCCACGAAGGTCACACCGAGCAGCACCCGGCGGCGCTCGTCGACCACCGCCTTGGCCTTGCCCCGATAGCCGTCACCGAGCAGGTAGCCGCCGGCCACCTGCTCCATGTCGTACTCCACCACGCGCACGTCGAAGCCCTCCGCACGGGCCTGCGCCTCGGTGCGGCCCACCGCGCACACCTGCGGATCGGTGAAGACCACCTGCGGCGCCCCGGCGCGGTCCGCGCGGTCGCGCATCCCGGGCCGGTCGTCCGCCTCGCCGCGCGCACGGGCGGCGACGACGTCCGCGGCCACCCGCGCCTGGTACTTGCCCATGTGCGTGAGGAGCGCGAGGCCGTTCACGTCCCCGATCGCGTAGAGCCAGCCGTCCGCCACGCCGCTGGCCCGCATGCTCTCGTCCACCTCTATCGGGCCGGACTCCGGCAGCCCCACCGAGGCCAGGCCGAGGTCGTCCGTGGCGGCCCGGCGGCCGGCCGCGACCAGGATCTCGTCGGCCGTGACCGTTCCGCCGCTCGCGAGCCGCACCGTGACCTCGCCGCCCGGCTCCGGCCGTTCGACCTTCTCCGCGCTCTCGTGCATGCGGATGTCGATCCCCTGGTCGGCCAGCGACCGCGCGACCATCTCCCCGGCGAAGGGCTCCGTACGCCCGAGCAGCTCGCCGCCCCGGACGAGCATCGTGACCTCCCTGGCGCCGAGCCCCCGCATGGCCTGGGCCATCTCGCACGCGACCACGCCGCCGCCGATCACCACGATCCGGTCCGGCACGGCACGCACACCGGTGACCTCACGGTTCGTCCACGGCCTTGCCGCGGCGAGGCCGGCCACGGGCGGGATCACCGGGCGGCTTCCGGTGGCCAGCAGGACGGCGTGGTTCGCGACGAGCGTGCGGGTGCCGCCGTCGGCCGTCGTGACCTCGACCCGCCGGGGGCCGGCCAGCCGTCCGGTGCCGCGTACGAGCGTCACGCCCGCCGAGTCGAGCCACCGCGCCTGCCCGGCGTCGTCGTAGTGCGAGACCACGGCGTCACGCCGGGCCAGCACCGCGGCGGCGTCGATCGGGCCGCCGAGCCGCAGCCCCGTGACCCGGCCCACCTCACCCGCGAGGTCCACCGGCCGCAGGAGTGCCTTGCTCGGCATGCAGGCCCAGTAGGAGCACTCCCCTCCCGCCAGCTCGTTCTCCACGATGACGGTGCTCAGACCGGACGCGGCCACCCGTCCCGCGGCGACCTCACCCGCCGGGCCCGCACCCACCACGATCACATCGAAGACGTCCACGGGCTCCACCCTGTCATCCCCGCGGGCGCGAGGTGGAGACGAGCCCCCCTTCATACGCGGCGATGACCAGCTGGGCCCGGTCGCGGGCGCCGAGCTTGGCGAGCAGATGGCCGATGTGGGTCTTCACGGTGGCCGTGCTGACGTGCAGGTTCGCCGCGATCTCCAGGTTGGACAGGCCGCGTGCGACGAGCGTCAGCACCTCACGCTCCCTGACGGTGAGGCCGTCGAGCAGGGGCCCGGATCGAGGCCGGTCCGCGACGGTCCGTGTGAATTCGGCTATCAGCCGCCGCGTCACACTCGGCGCCAGCAGCCCCTCCCCCGCGGCGATGACGCGGATCGCGGCCAGCAGGTCGGCGGGCGGGGTGTTCTTCAGCAGGAAACCGCTCGCCCCGGCCCGCAGCCCCGCGTAGACGTACTCGTCGAGGTCGAACGTGGTGAGGATCAGCACCCTGGTGCCGAGGCGTTCGGCGCAGATACGCCGGGTCGCCTCGATGCCGTCCATGCCGGGCATGCGCACGTCCATCAGCACGACGTCGGGGCACTCCGCGCGGGCCAGTTCGACGGCCCGTGCCCCGGTGCCCGCCTCGCCGACCGCCACCATCCCCGGGGTGCTGTCCACCAGCAGGCGCAGGCTGCCGCGCAGCAGTTCCTGGTCGTCGGCGAGCAGCACCCGGATCGGACCCGGCTCGTTCACCGCTCCTCCCCCCGCAGCGGCAGGCGGGCGTGCACGCGGAAACCGCCGCCGGGCAGCGGACCGGCCGTGAAGTCTCCGCCGTACGCCGTGACCCGCTCGCGCATGCCGATCACACCATGCCCAGCACCGTGCCCGGGCGGGCCGGGAGGCAGAACCCGGCGGCCCGGCCCGTCGTCGGTCACCTCGACGCTCAACCGTCCCCCCTCGTCGTCCACCCGCACCCGGCACCGGGCCGGGGCGGCGTGCCTGACCACGTTGGTGACGGACTCCTGGACGATCCGGTGGACCGCGAGCTCCAGCGCCTCGGGCAGGCCGCCCGTCACCCGGACGTCCAGGTCCACCCGTACGCCCGCGGCCGCCGCGCGCTCGGCGACGTCCGGCAGCGCGGCGAGGCCCGGCATGGGAGACAGACCATCGAAACCGGCGCCGGGAGCGGTGCGCAGGACGCCGAGCATGTGCCGCATCTCGGTCAGCGCCTGCCTGCTCGTGGTCTCGATGACCCGCAGCGCCTCCAGCGCCTCCTCCGGCCGCCGGTCGGCCACGTGCGCCGCGACCCCGGCCTTGACCCCGATCAGGCTGAGCGTGTGGGAGACCACGTCGTGCATCTCCCTGGCGATGCGCAGCCGCTCCTCGGTGACGGCCTGCTCGGCGGCCTGTGCGGCCCGGCGGGCGGCGTACGCCCGGCGCTCCCGCACCGCCCGGCCGATCGTCCAGGCGCCGCCCAGCGCGAGCGCGGCCAGCACGGCGGTCTCCACGACCCGCCTGACCTCGGGCTCGGCCGACACGCCGCCGAACGCCGCGAGCAGCAGCGCCCCGGCGGTCAGCACCCCAATCGCCGCCGTCGGTTCCCACCGGCGCCGCCGCGTCGTGAGCGCGACCGCATAGAGCGCGTACGCCGCGGCGGCCAGCGGCTCCCGCACGACGCCGAGCGCCATGGCCGCCACGGACGCGGCCGCGACGACGCAGAAGACCGGCAGCGGCCACCGCCGCCGCGCCGCGAGCGGCAGCGTCATCGCGGCGATCAGGACCCAGGCCGCCGGGTGGTGCACACGTGGAGGGTTGACGACCAGCACGAACGCGTATCCCAGTCCGGCCAGCACGTCGAGCGCGACCAGCTCACGGGGGCGCAACGGCCGGGGGAACAGGGGCCGCACCTCCGGATCGTCCACGCGCCCACGCTAGCCATATGTGCGCGCGCCCGCCTCCTGCCCCGGTCTGTCATGCCACGGTCTGAGGCACGTCCCGTGTATCGCACGTCGCTCCGACGCGCGGGGCGGGGGCTTCGCGAGACCGTCGGGACATGATCGAAGTCAGAGACCTGACCAAGCGCTTCGGGCGCACGGTCGCCGTGGACGGTCTGACGTTCCACGTGAAACCAGGCCGGGTCACCGGGTTCCTCGGACCGAACGGCGCGGGCAAGTCCACGACCATGCGGATGGTCCTCGGTCTGGACCGCCCGGCGAGCGGCGAGGCGCTGATCGGCGGCCGCCGCTACGACAGCCTCCGTCATCCGATGCGGGAGGTGGGCGCGCTCCTGGACGCGGGCGCCGTCCAGGGCGGCCGTACGCCACTGGGGCACCTGAGCTGGATGGCCCGCGCCAACCGCATCGGCCGGGACCGGGTCGTGTCCGTCATCGAGCAGGTGGGGCTGGCCGGCGTGGCACGCAAGCGGATCCGGGGCTTCTCGCTCGGCATGCGGCAGCGCCTCGGGATCGCCGCCGCGCTCCTCGGCGACCCGGCAGTGCTGCTGCTGGACGAGCCGGTCAACGGCCTCGACCCGGACGGCGTGCGCTGGATCCGCGAACTGCTCCGAAGCCTCGCCGCGGAGGGCCGGACCGTGCTCCTGTCGAGCCACCTGATGAGCGAGATGGAGCTCACCGCCGACCATCTGGTCGTCATCGCCCGCGGGCGCCTCATCGCGGACACCTCCATGCGGGAGCTGACCGCCGTACGGGACGTGTTCGTCCGCAGCAGCCGCGCCGCGGACCTCGCCACGGCGCTGTCGGCCGCGGGCGGGACGGTCGCGGCGGAGGACGGCGGGGGCCTGTCGGTGCGCGGCCTCGACCCGGCGGAGATCGGCGACCTCGCCGCCCGGCACGCCATCCCCCTCCACGAGGTCACCCCGCGCGGCGCCTCCCTCGAGGAGACCTACATGCGGCTCACGGCCGGGCTCACGGCGGAGTTCACGGCGGAGTTCACGGCGGAGTTCACGGCGAAGGAGGCGGGCCGGTGATCGACGCTCTCGCCGCCGAATGGCTCAAGCTCCGCAGTCTCCGGTCCACCTCCGTGGTCCTCGGCGTCGTCGCCGTCGTCGTCGGTCTCATGGCCCTGCTGGCCTGGTACGCCGCCCACCTGTGGGACGGTCTGCCGCCCGGACAGCGCGACCACCTCGCCGTGTCGTCGCTGCCCGAGGTGACGCACATGCTCGCCTCGCTGTGCCTGGCCGTGCTGGGCGTCCTCGCCTTCTCCGGCGAGTACGGCACCGGCATGATCCGCACGACGCTCACCGTGCTGCCCGCGCGTGGACGGGTGCTCGCCGCGAAGGCGGGCGTCGTCGCGGTCGTGGCCGCCTGCACGGGGCTCACGGCCGTGCTCGCGACGTACGCCGCCGGGCGGCTCATCATCGGCGACCGGCCCATCCGGGGGCAGTCGGCCGAGCCGCTGAGCAGCCAACTCCCGCACTTCCTGGCGATGAGCCTGTCCATCCTGATGTTCGCGCTCCTCGGCCTGTGCCTGGCCGCGATCACGCGATCCGCCGTCGCCGCCATCGCCGTCCTCGTGGCGGTCTGGTACGTGCTCCCGATCGTCGGCTACAACCTGCCGGCGCCCTGGGGCGAGCGCGTCGGCTCGATCCTGCCCGGCGCCCTGGCGGGCCAGCTGGCCGGCACGGGCAACCCCGACTCGGTCGCCGGCGCGCTGCTGTCGCCGCTCGCCGCACTCGCGGTCATGGCCGCCTACGTGGCCGTGCCGTACGGCGTGGCCGCGGTCCTGCTGGCCCGCAGGGACGCCTGACGGCTCAGGGCGTGCTTCGCGGACAGGCCCCGGTGGACTCGGTGGACCCGGTGGTCGCGGTGGTCGCGGCCTCGGGCGTCGCGGCCTCGGGCGTGGCGTCGAGGGACACCGTGGCCGTGAGCGAGAGGGTCAGGGGCAGGGTGAGAGCGGGCGTGCGGGCGGAAGCGCACGCCGCGGGCGCCGATGCCGGGGCCGGGTCGGCCACGGGCTCCACGACCGGCTGAGCGGCGGGCTGGGCATCGGGCTGGGCATCGGGCTCGGCATTGAGCTGGGGCTCGGGCGCCGTGGCCGGCGGAACGGCGGGCACGGATCCGACGACGTCGCCCTGCCGGCCGCCGGGGTCGGCGTACGACGGGACCGGTCCGTCCGTCTTGTCCACGTCGCCGGACCGATCCACCTCGACCTCGTGCTTCTGCACGCGCGGGGAGACCGTCGTCTTGTTGTCGTGCTCCTCGCCGTCGAGGTTGATCTCGGCCGCATCGGGCGCGTTCTCCTGCGTGGACAGCCGGTCCTGGTTGCCGTACTGCTGCGCGACCACGCTGTCGTTCTGCCAGTTGTACGGCAGCGCCCGCGCGTCCGTCGAGTCCTTCTGGTAGGGGACGAGGACCAGCGTGAGGTCACGCATCAGGAACTGGTGCTGGCGCTGCTGCTCCCGCAGCCGCTGGTTGTGCCGCTGCCCGTTCTTCTGGCGGTTGCGCTGCCCCCGCGCGTGCGGATGACCGAAGCGGACGAGGCCGTGCTGTGCGGACATCGTGGCGGACATCGTGGCGGCCCCCGCCGGTGTGGCGACGAGAGAGACGCCCCCGATCGCGGCGCCCCCGGCGATGACGGCGCCGATCGCGAGGATCCCGGCGACGCTCGTGCTTTTTGCCATTTCGTTTTCCCCCTGATAAAACACCGCGCTTACCGATCTCGGGGTTTCCGCGTCGATCATCGGACAAACGGGCCAAGAGCCGGTTTTTCCCTTCCCCTACGCTTTGTTGAGGCCGCTCCTCGTTTGAATGTCCGCTTTCTGCGGGAAATGTCCCGACACCGCCCGAGTGAGGGCTGAACCCCTCCGGGTACGGCTCAGGCATGACCTCAGCACGGGACGAACTGGCGGGGCTCGACCCCTTCGACATCTTCGACACCGAGGCGGCGCGGCTGGAGCGCTTCTTCTCCTCCCTCGACGACGACGGGTGGAATCGCCCCTCCCGGTGTGACGGCTGGACGGTGCGCGACGTGCTCGCGCACCTGGCCGGCGAGGAGCTGTACAACCACGCGTGCCTGGACGACGACATCGACGGGTTCTTCGAACTGCTCGACCACGAGGGCGTGCGCGGCGGCTTCGACGGCTTCAACGAGTGGTGCGTGCGCAAGCGGCGCGCCCTGCCGGTGGAGGAGGTGCTCGACGAGTGGCGGACCAGGAACAGGGAGACCCGGGCGCGCATGCGCGCCCTCGGCCGCGACGGCACGCTCCACACGTCGGCCGGCCCCTACCCGGCGGGCCTGCAGACCTTCCACTACGACTCGGAGTACGCCACGCACGCCGACGACGTCGGGGCGCCGGTGACCCGGGACGAGGCCGGCGACCGCCTCGACTGGCGGGTCCGCGTCGGCGTGTTCGTGCTGGAGGAGCAGGGGCCCAAGGCGCGGGTCGAAGGCGCCTGCGGCCGGTTGCAGGTGCAGGTGGGCGACGGCCTGACCGCCGACCTCTCCCCCGAGGAGTTCGTCGAGGCGACCGTCGGCCGGCTGCCCGCCGGGCATCCTCTCGACGCCCGCGTCCGCGGCGCCCTGCGCTGCCTCGCCTGAGCACTCGCCCGAGCACTCGCCTGGGCGGCGAAAAGACGCCGGGCGCCCCGTGGGGCGCCCGGCGTGCGTGACATAAGGGATCGGACCGTGCCCTCGGCACCGGTGGTAATAAGCCGCTCGTCTCCCGCCTCGGCGGGACCGCCGCCCACGAGCGGGTGCGCCCGGGAGCGGGCCGGACGAGCGTGATCGTGCGGACGGTCACGGCGACCGCGCCGGCCGGTACGGCGGAGCCCTGCGTGCCCGCCCCGCCGCCCACGGGGCACCGGTACGGCGGGCTGACCGGACGTCTGCGGCCGGGCGGCCGGGTGGGCCCCCCGGGCCGCCGGTCGACGGCGGCGCGCCGGCGCGCCGGATATGGAATGCGTGTCGATAAACGCCTCATGCGAATTCCCCGAATGAAATGCGGCCAGGACAGGCCGGTTTTGCCCGGGGGGATCCAGACGTGCGGCGGCCCGTCAACGATGCACCGGGATCGGGCCAAAATCAATCAGGCGCGCCGGAGAGAACGCTTTCCGCCCGATTAGACAGGAGATCAGGGCAGCCAGGAGACGCGGCCGCGCAGCAGGCCGTACCCGACGAAGGCGACCACGTCGATCAGCGTGTGCGCGGTGATCAGCGGCATGGTCCGGCCCCAGCGCTGGTAGAGCCGGCCGAAGACCACGCCCATCGCGATGTTGCCGACGAAGCCGCCGAAGCCCTGGTAGAGGTGGTAGGACCCGCGCAGGACGGCCGACGCCCCCACCGCGCGCCACGGCGACCAGCCGAGCTGCCCCAGCCGGTGCAGCAGATACCCGGCGACCAGCACCTCCTCCAGCACGCCGTTCTGGGCGGCCTCGGCGACGAGGACCGGGATCCGCCACCAGTAGTCCGGCAGGCTGTCGGGCACGACGTTCAGGTTGATCCCGGAGCGGAAGGCGAACAGGTAGAACACCAGACCGGTGCCGCCGATCGCCGCCGCCAGCACGGCGCCGCGCAGCGTGTCGCGGCCGGGCTCGCGCCAGTCGGCCCCGATCGTGCGCATGGACTCGCCCGATCGGGCCAGCAGATAGGCGACGAGCCCCACCGGCGCCACGTTCACCGCGATCCCCGCGAGGTGCAGCGTCAGATCCAGCCACGGGCGGCCCGGGGCCAGCGAGCCGACGAGCACGGCGTGCTGGTCGCCCAGGTCCTTCGGCGCGGTCAGTGCGCCGACGAGGCGGATGAGCGACAGCAGGGCGCTGGCGCCGAGCGAGACCGCGAAGACCGCGAAGATCTCCGGGCCGATCAGCCGCGGCGTGAGACCGCGCAGGGCGGTGGCGTCGGCGGTGGCGTCGTCCATGCTGGCAGGGTAGCCGCCCCCGCACGTTCGTCCGTCCCGTCAGTACGGCAGCGCACGGGACGTGAACGACGGGGCGACGAACGCCGCCTTGAACTTCGGGAAGGCCACCGTGTTGGGGTTGCCGTCCGAGGTGTAGCGGTCGGTCGGGTTGGCCTTGAGCCAGTCGAGCCACGCCATCGAGCAGAACTGCTTGCAGTCGCCGACCTTCTCCTTCGACCTGATCCGCGGGATGCCCACGGGGTCGAAGTCCTTGGTGAACGGCGACGGCGACGGGGTGTAGCCCGCGAGGAACACCCCCTTGTAGTCGTAGCGGGTGCCGCCGGACGCGCCGCGCAGCGCCCACTTCTTCTCGTGCGGCTGGTTGCCGTACGGCAGGGCGAGCGTGACCGGCGGCGTCTTGACCAGCGAGGTGATCAGGGTCTGTCCGGCCGCGATCTGCTTCTCCACGTCGTCCTTCGGCTTGCCGAGCAGGTTGAGGTGGTCGCGCGTGTGGTTGCCGATGTCGAAGTTGTGGTCCTTGAGCCATTGCAGGACCTGCATCTGCTCTTCCTGGCGGGCCTTCCCGAACAGGTCCTTGATCACGTACATGGTCGCCACCGGACGGAAGCCGGGATGCTTCTTCGCGACGTCCATCAGGATGCCGACCGCGCAGTCCGGCGCCGGATTGCCCATGCCGTCGAGAGTGAGCTGGGAAGGCGAGGAGTCGTCGAAGGTCAGCACCACCGGGTGCTTGCCCGCCGGGATGTCGATCTTCCCGGTGACGTACTCGGCCGCGGTGACCGGCACGTAGTCCTCCGCCGCCAGCCGCTCCAGCTCGGCGCGGAAGTCCTTCGGACTGCGGTCGTCGCCCGGCGGCGGGTTGTTGACGATCCGGTGATACATGATCACCGGGATCTGCCCCAGTTCGTTGGCCTTCGCCTGGGCGGCGGCGGCCGTCTCGGACTTGCGAAGCGTCGCATCGGCGGCCGCCCTGTTCTGCCGGTGGCCGGCCGGGCTCGCCTGTGTGGCGTGCTTGCCCCCGCCGGCCGCGCAGGCGGACAGCGCCACCGCCCCCAACGACACCACGGCGATGCCGGCAACCCTGAAGCGCCCCATGGATCCCCCTCGTCGGGCCGCGCTTGACGATGAGGGGCTCCTACCCGCGCGACGTCTTCACGTCACGTTGAGTAGGACAAACATCACGCTAAGTGCGTCACATGCGGGGCTCGGCGCAGAACGCGACGCCGTCGCCGCCGATCTCGGCCGGGCCCTCGGACGCGGCGGCGAACACCGACTCTCCCGAACGCAGCTTCGCCTCCGAACCGGACGCCGTACGGACGTTGACGACGCCCTCGGTGCACAGCACGATCCGGGGCAGCCCTCCGGGGAGCGTCTCCCCCGCGCCGGGCCCGACCCTGCGGAGCACGAACTCCGGGACGGGGGGGACGTACGCGCCGCCGACCGGCTCCACCGCCAGGGGCTGCGCCTCGGCGTCGGTGATCCGCAGCAGCTCCTCCACGTCGATGTGCTTGCCGGTCAGTCCCGCCCGCAGCACGTTGTCGGAGCAGGCCATGATCTCCACGGCGAGGCCGTCGAGGTAGCAGTGCAGCACCCCGGCCCCGAGGAACAGCGCCTCGCCGGGGGCGAGCGTGTGGCGGCGCATCAGCAGCGGCGCCAGCACGGCCGGGTCCTCCGGGTAACGCCGCGCCAGCCGTACCACGAGCGCGTAGTCGGGCGTGTGGCAGGCGGAGGCCGCCCACACCACCGACTCGACCAGCTCCCGCCGCGACGTGCCCCCGGATCGGGGCCACTCGAGCAGCGCCCGCAGCGCGGCGAGCACGTCGCCGGCGCGCAGCGCCGCGACCACCGGCTGCAGCGCGTTCACGTGCAGCCGCTCGACGAGCATCGCCGCCTGCCCGGGCGGCCGGAACCCGGCCAGCCCGGTGAACGGCGTGAGCGCGCAGACCAGCTCCGGCTTGTGCCAGGGGTCGGTGTAGTTCGCATCGCCCCGGGCGTGCCCCGCGGCGGCCTGGCCGGCGTCGGGGTGGACCTGCAGCGACAGCGGCGCGTCCACCGCGATCAGCTTCATCAGGTACGGCAGCCGCTGCCCGAACCGCCCGGCGACCGCCTCGCCGAGGGTCCCCAGCGGGTCCGCGGCGACCGCGTCGGCGAGCGTGGTCTCGGCCCCGTCCCGGGTCAGCCGGGAGGACGCGGCGGGGTGGGCACCCAGCCACATCTCGGCCTCCGGCCCCGAGGCGGGCCGCCCGGTCAGCTCGGCGATGGCCGTGCGGGAGCCCCAGGGGTAGTCCTTTATGGGGTTGGTGAGCAGGTCCACGTGCGTCCTTCGGGCGTCAAGGGGGATTTCCGAGACTAACGGGATTCGTTGACGCATCGGAGCACCGGGTGACGTACGAGCGCGCCCGGGTCGGGGCTGCCGCCTGTCACGTGGAAGACCGCGGTCTCCCCCGGCAGCAGCGTGACGAGCTGGTCGTCCACGGTCGCGCGGGGGTCGAGCCGGTCGGGGAAGATCGCCAGCTCGCGCACGATCGTCCGCGCGGTCACGCGCACCCGCAGCCCGCCCTCGAACTCCTCGACCGTCGTGTCCATCTCCGCGGGAGGGTAGTCCATATCCGGGTCCTCACGGGGGAACCGCAGCGCCCGGGCGTCGCCGAGGGTCGCGACCAGCACCTCGCCCGCCGGGTTCCCGGCCCGCGTCACCCCCTCCGGCAGCTCGACGGACGCCGTGCCGCGCGCCGGGACCGCCACGTCGAAGCGCTCCTTGGCCAGGATGTCCCCCGCCAGGCTGAGCCGTTCGACCGCGAGCTCGCCCGACCACGGCTCGTCGGTGTCGTTGACGACCGCCAGCGCGTCGCCCTGGAAGGTCAGCAACCGGTCGGCGAAGGCCCGGCGCAGGGCGTACCACAGCGGCTTGCGCCGCCCGCCGCCGTCCACGGCGGCCCAGGAGGTGACCGGCCAGCAGTCGTTGAGCTGCCACACGATCGTGCCCATGCAGTACGGCGCGAGCGCCCGGAACCGCTCGATGCCGTACGCCATCGCCCTGGCCTGGTTGACCTGCGTGTAGTAGTGCCAGTCGTCGAACCCGTCCGGCCGCGGCAGATGCTCGCCGAGACCGCGCAGCAGCTTGAGGTTGCCGTCGATGGCCTTCTGATGGTGGGTCACGCCCGGGGAGACCGGCGTCAGCGGGTCGTCGGAGACCGCGGCGCGCAGCGTGGCGTACGTCGGCGGCCCCTGGAAGCCGAACTCGGCCACGAACCTCGGCGTGTAGGTCCCGTAGTGGGTGTAGTCGTGGGTGTTCCAGACGGTCCAGATGTGGACGGTGCCCTTGGACGGGTCGTTCGGCGGCAGGTCCGGCGCTCCGGAGTACGGGCTGCCCGGCCAGTAGGGCCGGGTCGGGTCGAGCTCGGCGACGACCCGGGGCAGCACGTCGTAGTAGAAGCCGGCGCCCCAGCTGCGGCCCTCCAGCGTCTCCTGCCAGCCCCAGTCGGCGTGGCCCTCGATGTTCTCGTTGTTGCCGCACCACAGGACGAGGCCGGCGTGGCGGGCCAGGCGGGCGACGTGCTCGCGGGCCTCGGCCTCGACCTCCGCCGCGAAGCGGCCCTCCTCGGGGTAGGCCGCGCAGGCGAACGGGAAGTCCTGCCAGACAAGCAGGCCCATTTCGTCGGCGAGGTCGTAGAAGTCCTCGCTCTCGTACATGCCGCCGCCCCACACCCGCAGGCAGTTGGCGCCCGCGGCGGCCGCCTGGGCGAACCGCTCGGCGAGGCGCTCCCGGGTGACGCGGGAGGGGAAGCAGTCGTCGGGGATCCAGTTGAAGCCCTTGACGAAGACCGGCGTCCCGTTGATCACGAACGTGAAAGCGTCGTCGGTGCGGTCCAGCTCCACCGAGCGGAAGCCGATCCGGCCGGTCCACTCGTCGTCCTCGAGCCGGACGGTCAGGTCGTACAACGGCTGCTCGCCGTACCCGCGCGGCCACCACAGCTCCGGGCCGGGCACGGTCAGCGTGACGACGGCCCGGCGCTGCCCGGCGCCGACGGTGACGGTCTCGGTCACGCCCCCCACCGAGGCGGTGAGCGTGAGCGGCCGCTCGGCGGCGCGCTCGGCCGTCACGTGCACCTCGACCCTGCCGTCTCCGTGAACGAGCGGACGCACCTCGGCCAGGCGGGCGGTGCTCCAGGTCTCGATGCCGATGGGCCGCCAGATCCCCGCCGTGACCAGCGTCGGTCCCCAGTCCCAGCCGAAGTTGCAGGCCATCTTCCTGATGAACTGGTACGGCTCGTCGTACGGGCTCGGGCGGTCGCCGAGGGCCGCCTTCTGCGCCTCCGCGTACCCGTACGGCGGGTCGAACAGGATCTTCAGCGCGTTCTCGCCCGCGCGCAGCAGGTGCCGCACGGGGAAGCGGTACGACCGGTGCATGTCGGCCGTCGTGCCGATCTCGATGCCGTTGAGCACGAGCGTGGCGACCGTGTCGAGACCCTCGCAGACGAGGTCCGCCCGGTCGTCGTCGGTGCCGTCCCACGTGAAGGTGGTCTCGTACGACCACGCCGTGCGCCCGATCCAGGTCAGCCGGTCCTCGTTGTCGTCCAGGTACGGGTCCTCGATCAGCCCGGCGGCCAGGAGGTCGGTGTGGACGCAACCGGGGACGATCGCGGGCAGTCCCGCGACCACCGGACGGAGCTGCCCGGTCGACGACACGGCGGTGACGGTCCACCCGTCGTGCAGGGGACGGTACGAGCTCACGCTTTCTCCCTAATTCTCGATCCTGCGCAGCCGGAGCACGCCACGTAGTGATCACTTTCGACCTCGGCCAGCCCTGGGCGATTCCGGCTGTCCTCCGGCGCCTCGTGATAGGCACACGGCACGTCCTCGACGACCTCGTCCGTCCACTTGGCGTGCAGCCGCGGGACCGAGGCCAGCAGCGAGCGGGTGTAGGGGTGCGCCGGAGCGCCGAAGACGAGGTCTGTCCGGCCCATCTCCACGATCTTCCCGTTCCGGAGCACGACAGTCCGGTCGCTGACGTAGTTGCCGAGCGACAGGTCGTGCGTGACGAACAGGATGCCGAGGCCGCGCGCCCGCAGGTCGGCCAGCAGGTTCAGCACGTCGATGCGGGTCGACGCGTCGAGCATGCTGATGATCTCGTCGGCGACCAGCAGCCGGATGTCGAGGAGCACCGCGCGGGCGATCAGCATCCGCTGGAGCTGCCCGCCGCTGAGCTGGTGGGGATACTTCCCGAGCACGTTGCCGGGGTCGAGCCGCACGCTGTCCAGCGCGGCCTCCACGCGTGTGCGCCACTCGGCCGCCCCGGCCCGGGGGAAGTACTGCTCTTTGAGCATGGCGAAGACGCGGTCGGCCCGGAAGACGGGGTTGTAGCAGCTGAAGGGGTCCTGGAAGACGCCCTGCACCTGCCGGTAGTACTCCTTGCGGTCCCTGATCGAGGAGATGTCCCTGCCGTCGAGGGTGATCGTGCCGGAGCTGACCGAGGTGAGGCGCAGGATCATCCGGCCGAGCGTGCTCTTGCCGCTGCCGCTCTCGCCGATGAGCGAGACCACCTCCCCCTCGCCGACCTCGAAGCCGACGTCGGAGACGGCCTTCATCTCGCCCCCGCCGAAGGCGCCGACGCGGTAGACCTTGGAGACGCTATCGAGTTTCAGCATTCACTCGGCCTTCCAGCAGGCGACGAAGTGGCCGGGGGCCACCTCGGCGAACGGCGGCTGCTCGGCGCACTGGTCGAACGCGAGCGGGCAGCGGTCGCGGAACCGGCATCCGCCCGGCGGTTTCAGCAGGGACGGCGGGTTGCCGGGGATGCCCGTCAGCCGGCGGTCCTCGTACCGCACCCCCACCTCGGGCAGCGCGGAGATGAGCTGCTTGGTGTACGGATGCCTCGGGGCGGTGACGAGCACGTCGGCCGGGGCCTTCTCGGCCAGCCGCCCGGCGTACATCACCATGATCGTGTCGGCGATCTGGTAGACGAGCGAGATGTCGTGGGTGACCACCATCATGCTCGTGACCAGGCCGCGGTCGCGGAACCCGAGCAGCGTCGTGGCCACGGCCTTCTGGCTGGACACGTCGAGTGCGCTGGTGACCTCGTCGGCGATGAGCAGCGAGGGGTTCAGCAGGGTGGAGATCACCATCACCACCCGCTGCTTCATGCCGCCCGACAGCTCGATCGGATAGCGGTCGAGCACGTCCTTCGACAGGCCCACCAGCGCGAGCCGCCGCTCCAGCTCGGCCCTGTCCGGCCGCTCGCCGCGCGCCTCCAGCAGCTCGCCGACCATCTTGCCGATCTTCCTGGTCGGGTTGAGCGCGCTCATCGAGTACTGCGGGATGAGCGAGACCTCGCGGAAGCGGAACTCGTCCATCGCGCCGTCGTCCGACAGGGGCATCTCCCTGCCGTCCAGCTCGACGGTGCCGCCGACGTGCCGCATCCGGCCGTCCAGGCGGATCAGGCTCTTGGCGAGCGTGGACTTGCCCGACCCGGACTCCCCCGCCAGGCCCATGATCTCGCCGTCCGCCACGGAGAACGTGACGCCGTCGAGCGCCTGCACCTCGCCGCGCAGCGTCCGGTAGTAGACCCGGAGGTCGGTGACATTCAGCGCCACGTCACATCTCCCTCAGCTTCGGGTTGAACACCTCGTCCAGCCCGACGTTCATGACGTAGAGCGCGCCGACGATCGCCGTGATGCCCGCGCCCGGAGGGATGAACCACCACCACAGGCCGAGCTGGAGCGCGCTCCACCGCGCGGCGTTGTTGAGCATCAGCCCGAGGGAGACGCCCTGGGTCGGGCCGAGGCCGATGAAGTCGAGCGAGGCGGCGACCAGGATCGCGCTGCCGAACAGCAGGATGAACGTCAGGAACAGGTACGAGCTCATGTTCGGCGCGATCTCCCGAAGGATGATCTTCGGCGTGCGCACCCCGCTCAGCCGGGCGAGGTCGACGAAGTCGCGCGAGCGCAGCGAGAACGTCTGCGCCCTGATCGCCCGCGCGGCCCACGGCCACGAGGTCAGGCCGATGAACAACGCCTGCACGCCGATGCTGCGCACGCCCAGGTAGGCGTTGATGATCAGCAGCACCACCAGCGCGGGCAGCACGAGCACGATGTTGGTGAGCATGTTGAGCAGTTCGTCGACCCAACCGCCGCGGTAGCCCGCGACGAAGCCCACGACCATGCCGACGGCCGCCGCCAGCACGCCGCCGAGCACGCCCACGAGGAACGTCGCGCGCAGGCCGTACACGAACTGGGCGAAGACGTCCTGGCCGAACGTCGTGGTGCCGAACCAGAACTCCCCGGACGGCGGCGCCATGGCCGGCCCGACGTAGTCGTTCGGCCCGTGGTCGAACATCAGCGGCCCCGCCAGGCCGGCCACGAGGAACACGGCGATGACGATCGTGCCGACGACCAGCTTGCGGTTGCGCAGCGCGAAGTGCAGCGCCTCGTTTCTCACGCCGTTGCTCACGCCGTTCCTCCCATCCCGGTCCGGGTGCGCGGGTCCACCAGGACGTACGCGATGTCGATGACGAAGTTGGCGATCAGCACACCGATGACGATGAACAGGAAGGCGCCCTGCAGCAGGAAGAAGTCCTGGTTCTGGATCGCCTGGAGGATCAGGTGCCCGAGCCCGGGATAACTGAAGACGATTTCGGTGACGAGCGCGCCGGCCACGAGCACGCCGAGTTGCAGGGCCAGGCCGGTCACCTGGGGCAGGATCGCGTTCCTGAAGGCGTAGCGCCGCACCAGCCGCATCGGCGCGCCGAGCGCCCGCAGGTAGTTGACGTAGTCCGCCTCCAGCTCATAGGTGATCATGTTGCGCATGCCGATGGCCCAGCCGCCGAACGCGACCAGGAACAGTGACGCGAACGGGAGGAACCAGTGCTGCGCGAGGCTGCCGAGGAAGGTCCACGACCAGGACGCCTGCAGGTCGAAGCCGTAGGCCCCGGCGACCGGGAAGATCCCCGCGACGATGCCGAGCGCCCAGGCCAGCAGGATCGCCAGCCACATGTACGGCGTCGCGGTGAGCACGTAGCCGATCGGGAGCACGCTGTTGTCGAGCCACTTGCGCCGCGCGGCGAACGCGCCGAACCGGTTGCCGGCGAACCAGCTCAGCAGGATGGACGGGATCAGCAGGCCCAGCGTGTACGGGACCGCCCGGACGATCACATCGGTGACCGGCGTCGGGAACAGCCAGATGCTGATGCCGAGGTCACCCTTGAGCAGCGCGCCCCAGAAGTTCAGGTACTGCTGCCACAGCGGCAGGTCGAAGCCGAACATCGCCGTGTAGTGCGCCCGCATGGCCTCGACGGCCGCCGGCTGTGCGACGTTGGCCCGCGACAGCATGCTCGACACGGGGTCGCCCGGCATGAACCGCGGGATCATCCAGTTGATGGTCACGGCCACGAAGAACGTCAGGCCGTAGATGAGAAGCTTTCTGCCGAAATAGCGGCGCAAGATCGACCTCCCGGTCGCGGAACGGCGCCCCCTGCCCCGTCCGGGTGGCAGGGGGCGCGAAAAGATCAGCCTCCGGAGGCCGGCTGCAGTTCTGTGAGCATGAGCGTGCCGCCCATCTCCAGCCAGTTGCGCCACACGGTCGGCGGGTACTTGGGCGTGTTCGGCGCGCTGCTGGGCCAGTTCTTCCAGGCCCCGTTCGTGGTCTGAGACCACAGGCCGTTGTACCAGAGCGGGACGACCGGCATGTCCTCGAGCTGGATCTTCTGCAGCTCCGAGGCGATCTTCTGCATGCCCGGCAGGTCCTCGGGCTTGACCTGGTCGAGCTGCTGCGTGAGCTCCCACGCCCGCTTGTTCTCGTACCGGCCGTAGTTCGTCGTGGACTGCAGCTTCTGCACCGGCAGGCGGAACAGGTAGTCGTAGTACAGCCAGGGCGTGTTCGCGAGCTGCTTGTCGTTGTTGAGGACGAGGTCGAACTTGCCCTGGTTGCGCACGTCGACGAGCGCGTTGTAGTCGGGGAAGTCGGCCTCGATGTCGATGCCCGCGGCCTTCGCGCTGGAGCTGATGACCCGGGCGGCCTCCATCCAGTCGGTCCACCCGGCGGGCACGATCAGCTTCAGCGAGATCTTGGCGCCGCTCGGCGACTCCACCAGCCCGTCGCCGTTGCGGTCCTTGTAACCGGCGTCGGCGAGCAGTTGCTTGGCCTTGTCCGGGTTGTAGGAGAAGCCGAGCGTGGAGGTGACGTTCTTGTCGACGTACTTGTCCCACTGCGGCAGCAGGCCGGACGGGTCGGACGCCTTGACCAGGTTGCCGTACACGCCCTCGACGATTTTCTTCGTGTCGATGGCGTAGGCGACCGCCTTGCGGAACTCCTTGTCGTCCATCGGCTTCTTCGCCGTGTTGAACCACATCCAGGTGGTGTTGGCCGACAGCATGTACGGCGGCTGGTCGTAGAAGGTCTTGATGCCGAAGTTGCCCTTGACCAGGTTGGCGATGCCCGGCAGGAAGTTGTTGCTGAGGTCGAGGCCCTTCTGCAGCAGCAGGCCCATCGCGACCTCGTTGCTGGAGTTGACGATGTCGACGATGTACTTGGGCTTGACGTCCTTGTTCAGCGCCTTGGTCGCCCACCAGCCGTCGCGCTTGACCCAGACCATGCGGTCCTGGTCGTGGGACTGGTAGGCGTACGGGCCGGTGCCGACGGGCTTCTCGTTGACCCCGTTCATCACCTCGTCCTCGGACCGCCCCTCCCACAGGTGCTTGGGGACGATGGCCCGGCTGTAGAGGTGGTTGGCCCACTCCTGGTGGTTCGCCGTGGCGAAGGTGAACTTGACCGTGTGGTCGTCGACCTTCTCGGCGCTCTTCATCCAGTCCCACAGCGGGTGGTAGGGGACCGTCTCCATCTTGCCGAGCTCGAACGTGAAGATCACGTCGTCGGCGGTGAACGGCTTGCCGTCCGACCACGTGACGCCCTGGCGCAGCTTGAGGGTGTACTCCAGGTCACCGGTCCAGTCGCCGCTCTCGGCCAGCCACGGCGAGAACTTGTCGGTGTTCGGGTCGTACATGAACAGCGTCTCGTAGGCCAGGCCCTTGGTCCCGGTGGCGAAGTCCCACTCGCGCAGGGGGTTCCAGTTCGCGGGCGGGCCCCACTGCGTGCCGCTGGTGTAGAGGGTCTCGTTGCGCGGGAACGCCCCGCCACCCGCCGGGGCGGCGGCGCCGCCTCCCGCCGCATCTCCCGCGGGGGCGGCCGGCGTCGACGACCCGCTGCCTCCGGAGCAGGCCGCGCTTAACAGGCCGGCCGCCAGCACCGGTATAAGAAACCGCGATCGGTTTCGCATGGTGACTCTCCTTCCCCCACGCGACACCGCGCGGGGTCCGCACTACTGCCAGGCCCCGATGATGTTCGGCTCGCTATTGCTGAACCGGATAAGTACCGAGACCGTAAAATCCCCATGTATCCGGTGTCAATAGGAAGAAGATGGAGGCAAAGTAACGGTAGTAAGGTGAGGGTCACTGGACCGGTTCAGCCGAGGGGACACGTGAGAAGACCGACCATCGCGGACATCGCACGGCAGGCGGGGGTCTCCAAGGGCGCGGTCTCGTACGCCCTGAACGGCCAGCCCGGAGTGTCCGAAGCGACCAGGGCCCGCATCCTGGCGATCGCGAACGAGATCGGCTGGCGCCCGAACATCGCGGCCCGGGCGCTGAACGGCGCCCGCGCGCACGCCGTGGGCCTCGCCCTGTGCCGGCCCGCCCGTTTCCTCGGCGTGGAGCCGTTCTTCATGGAGCTGATCAGCGGCATCGAGGCGGAGCTGTCCGCCCGCTCGTACGCCCTGCTGCTCCAGGTGGTCGGCGACCACGAGGCCGAGATGGGCGTCTACCGCCGCTGGTGGGGAGAGGGCCGGGTGGACGGCGCGATCCTCGTCGACCTCCACCTCGACGACCCCCGCGTGCCGCAGGTGGAGGAGATGGGCATGCCCGTCGTCGTGCTCGGGCACCCATCGGCCGCCGGGTCGCTCGTGCCGGTCTGGGCCGACGACAGCGCGGCCGTCCGCGAGATGGTGGAGTATCTCGTCGCGCTCGGGCACCGGCGGATCGCCCGCGTCGCCGGGCTGCCCCGGCTGTCGCACACTGCCATCCGCGACCGCGCGTTCGGCGACGTCTGCGCCGGCCTCGGCCTGGACGGCTGTCCGATCGTGCACACCGACTACACCGGCGAGGAGGGGGCCCGGGCCACCCGGCGGCTGCTCAGCTCACCCGAACGGCCCACGGCGATCGTCTTCGACAACGACATCATGGCCGTGGCCGGCCTGTCGGTCGCCCAGGAGATGCGACTCGACGTGCCGGCCGAGCTGTCCGTCGTGGCCTGGGACGACTCCCCGCTCTGTCAGGTCGTCCGCCCGCCGCTGACCGTGCTCACCCGGGACATCCCGGCGTACGGCGCGCACGCGGCGCAGCGGCTGCTCGCGCTGATCGACGGCGTGGAGGCGAGGCCGCTGGAGGACCAGGCCCCCCGCCTGACCACCCGCGGCAGCACCGCGCCTCCCGCCTGATCTTCAGGCTGCCGCGGGGAGCGCCGACCAGTCGATCACCAGGCGCTGCGGGTCCGCGGGGTCGGTCCACACCTGGACCGTCCGGCCCGGCAGCACGGCGCCCATCAGCAGCCGGGGGAGGATCTGCCGGTGCGCGACCACGTACGGCGCGCCGGAGGCGGGCTGCACCCGCAGGTCGAAGGCGACGACCAGCTGGTCGTTCACCATCGTGCCCGTGTCCCGCATGCTCGTGACCAGGGCGGTCGCCGGCAGGCCGGTGCCGACGAGCTCCTGGTTGCCGGTGCCCAGGAAGCTCTTCATCTGACCGAAGACGCCGGTGGCGGGGCCACCGCCGCCGATCAGCTTGGTGGCCAGGAAGACGAGGTCGCCGATCACCAGGAACATCCCGACGATGAAGGCGGGCATGCCCCACGACATGGTGTCGATCGATCCGATCCCGTAGATGCCGGCGAGGAGCATGGCGAGGCCGATGCCGGCCCCGATGATAAGGACAGTACGCGACATTGTTCGCAACCCTTCCGCTTTCTCGTACGTCCTAGAGATAGGCGGACGGGCTTGATCGGTACTTGCACCGTGCTTACTGCTGCTGGCGCAGTGGTTACTCCGTTTGAAAGGTGACGTTCAGGGGAGATCGCTACACTTGGCCCCGTTTGCCGCTACTGGCTTGCGACCTGGTGAGAAACGCCTGGTCCGACCCCCTCAGGAGCACGACAGTGGGTCACGTCGACGTCCGTCCCGCGCCCCCGGCGGAGGAGGACCTCCCGGCGCCGCCGCCGCCCCGGACGCCCCCCAAGTGGCGGGCATGGCTGTGGGTCACGTTGTCGGGAGCGCTGGGCGTGCTCACGGGCGCCGCCACGTTCGCCGTCGGCGGGTACGTCAAGCTGACCGGCAACGTCAAGCACGAGACGGTGACCCAGAAGGATCTCGGGGGCGACGAGGCGCGTCCACAGAAGATCAGTAAGGCGCTCAACGTGCTGATCGTGGGCTCGGACCAGCGCAACGGCGCCAACGCCAAATACGGCAGGTTCCCCGGTGAGCGCACCGACACGATCATCCTGGCGCACATCTCCCCCAACCGGGACGGCGCGGTGCTGATCAGCTTCCCGCGCGACTCGCTCGTCGCCCTCCCCGCCTGCCCGGCCAAGGGCAACCTGCCGGGCCAGCGGCCACACGTCGGGATGATCAACGAGTCGTTCAACTCCGGCGGCATCGGCTGCACCTGGAAGACGATCGAGGGCCTCACGAACATCCACATCGACCACTTCGTGAAGGTCGACTTCACCGGTTTCAAGGCGATGGTGAACGCGCTGGACGGCGTGCAGGTCTGCCTGCCGCAGGCCGTCCACGACAAGAAGGCGCTGCTCGACCTGCCCGCCGGCAAGCAGGTGCTCAAGGGCGAGCAGGCGCTCGGGTACGTCCGCGCCCGCTACAGCCTCGGCGACGGCTCCGACATCGGCCGGATCCAGCGTCAGCAGATGTTCCTCGCCTCGATGGCCAAGAAGGCCATGAGCGGCGAGACGCTGACCAACCCCGCCACTCTGTTCGGCTTCCTCGACGCCGTGACCAAGTCGATCACCACCGACCCCGACCTCACGATCGGCGTGATGAAGGACCTCGCGACGAGCGCGCAGGGCCTGACCGCCGGGCAGATCCGCTTCGTCACCACGCCCTGGCGCTACTCCATCACCAACCCCGGGCGGGTCGAGTGGGTGCAGCCGCAGGCCCAGCGGCTGTTCAGGATGGTCGCCGCCGACCAGATCGCCAAGAACGTCAAGAGCGGCGAGCAGAAGATCCCCAAGTCGCAGATCCACATCCTGGTGCGCAACGGCAGTGGGCAGCAGGGGCTCGGCACCCAGGTGGCCGCGGAGCTGGAGCAGCGCGGCTACCACATCGTCAAGGTCGAGCAGGCGCCCCGGCCGTACGCCAAGACCGTGGTGGCGTACTCGAAGAACGGCGAGAGCCGGGCGTCGCGGCTGTACCGCGAACTCAAGAAGTCGCGCTCCCGCCTGGTGCCCACGGCCACCACGCAGACCCTCGTGCTGGGGATCGGGGCCGACTGGAACGGAATGAAGCCCCCCAGGACGCTCGACGACGTGGAGGGCTTCGACGCCACTCAGGACAGCTGCACGGCCTCCTGAGAGAGGACTTCTAACCGAAGAGCCAGCCGAGCAGTCCGCCGCCCTGGCGCGGCTCCTCCTGGGTGGGGGCGGGCGCGCTAGTCGGCTGCTCGGTGGCCGCCCCGGCGGTGGGGGCCGTGGCCGCCTGCTCCTCGGCCGGGGCAGCGTCCTTCCCTCCGGCCTTCCCACCGGCCTGTTCGCCGGGCTGGGCGTCGATCGACACGCGCGACGGGTGCGGGGAGGCGGTCCCCCTGGAGCCGGAGTCCTGCGTACGGGGCCGATCGGCGCGCGAGGGCGCGGGCGACGCGGCCGGCTCCGAGGTCCCGGACGTCGCGGGCCGGGACCGTTCGGGCCGGGCTGTGGGAGCCTCACTGGGCGCCTGGCTCGGCACGTCGCCGGGCCCCTCGCTCACCTCGTCGGCCGGCGTGTCCGTGGGCGCGTCGGCGGCCGGCGAGGCCGGCGCGGTCGCGGCCGGGCCGGCCCCGGCGGCGCAGGACGCCCCGTCCGCGCAGTCCGCTCCGGACGGCTGGCCGACCCACAGCGCCAGCGCCCAGATCGCGCCCAGGACCCCGGCGGCGATCAGGCCCGTCCGCAGCAGCAGCCCGCCGCGCCGCGGCCCCTCGGTCTCGTCCTCCTCGGGATCGGGGGCGTTGCGCCAGCCGGAGCCGAGGAAGCCGCGCGGATCGGTGTCGCCCTCGCTCACCGGATCCTCCGACCCGAACTGAGCGGTGCGCCCGGCGGCGTAGTAGTCATCCTGGTCGGCGTGGTCGGCGGGGGTCAGCGCGGGCTGGTCCGGCCGCCAGTCCTCCGACAGCACGTCGCCCCGGTCGCCCGGCGCGGCGCCGAGAGCCTGGTCATCGTGCTCCTCGGACCAGAACCGGTCTCCCTCCCCGCCGTGCCGGCCTTCGCCGGTGATGTACGGCCGGCTGAGCGAGCCGTCCTGCTCGTAGGCGTCCTCGGTGGCCGGGTCGCGCATGAAGGTCCTTCCTCGGTGGGCTTTTGGGTCATGTCCCAATAGCGTCCGTTCCTAGCACTTGTCGACACGTCCTGTCTGGAAATTTCACAACAATCGCTGGGAGCCGGCTTGTCATCGGCACAACAACCCCGCAAACCCATCGGACTTGACGGGATTGCTGGAACGGTCTTGAATATCGACTAAACCGACTGACTTGGTAGGATTCTCTCGGAATAGAGGACACGGCATGAGAGTGCGCGGGCTCGGGGCCATCGCAGCCGCCGTCATGGCGACGACCACCCTGGTCACCGCCTGCGGGGGAGACAGCGACGCCGGCGGGGGCGACGGCGGAGGCGGCAAGGTCCGGTTGGCGCTGGTCGCCTACTCCACCCCCCAGGCGGCGTTCGAGGACATCATCAAGGCGTTCCAGAAGACGCCCGAGGGCAAGAACATCACCTTCACCCAGTCGTTCGGCGCGTCCGGCGACCAGAGCCGCGCCGTGGCGAACGGCCTCAAGGCGGACATCGTCGAGTTCTCCCTGGAGACCGACATCACCCGGCTCGTGAAGGCCGGCATCGTCGCGGAGGACTGGAACTCCGGTCCCACCGGGGGGATCCTCACGAAGTCCGTCGTCGTCATCGGCACCCGCAAGGGCAACCCCAAGGGCCTCAAGACCTGGGACGACCTCGTCAAGCCCGAGGTCGAGGTCATCACGCCCAACCCGTTCACCTCCGGTGCCGCCCGCTGGAACCTCCTCGCGGGTTACGGCTACAAGTCGAGCAAGGGCGCCGACCAGGCCGCCGGGCTCACGTACCTCGACGCGCTGCTCAAGAACGTGCCGGTCCAGGACGACAGCGGCCGCAAGGCGCTGCAGACCTTCACCGGCGGCAAGGGCGACGCGCTCCTCACGTACGAGAACGAGGCCATCTTCGCCCAGCAGAACGGCCAGGAGCTGGACTACGTCATTCCGGACTCGACGCTCCTGATCGAGAACCCGGTGGCCGTGACCAAGAACAGCGCCCACCCCGCGGAGGCCGCGGCCTTCCTCAAGTACCTCTACTCGGTCGAGGCTCAGACGATCTTCGCCAAGAACGGCTACCGCCCGGTCGTCGACGGCGTGACCGGTTTCGACTGGCCCGCCCCGCCGCAGCTGTTCACGATCCGGGACCTCGGTGGCTGGGACAAGATCACGACCGAGTTCTTCGACGCGAAGACCGGCAAGGTCGCGGAGATCGAACGCAAGCTCGGCGTGGCGACAGAGAAGTGACGACGGAGAAGTGAGACGGTCACGCGTGGCCGGCGGCACCGCCGCCGGCCTCGGCATCGCGGTCCTGTATCTGAGCCTCATCGTGCTGATCCCGCTGGCCGCCGTGGTCTGGCGCTCGGCGGACGAGGGGCCCGGATACTTCTGGCGCTCGGTCACCACCCCCGACGCCTGGGCCGCGCTCACCCTGACCATCGGCGCCTCGGCGCTCGTCGCCCTGGTCAACCTGGTCATGGGCACGGTCATCGCCTGGGTGCTGGTCCGCGACCGATTCCCCGGCCGGGCCGTGCTGGACACGATCATCGACCTGCCGTTCGCGCTGCCGACCATCGTCGCCGGTCTCGTCCTGCTCGCGTTGTACGGCCCGCAGTCCCCCCTCGGGATCAACCTGGCCTACAGCAGGGCCGGAGTCGTGCTGGCGCTGATGTTCGTCACGCTGCCGTTCGTCGTCCGTACGGTGCAGCCGGTCCTGCTGGAGCTCGACACGGAGATGGAGCAGGCGGCGGCCTCGCTCGGCGCGAAGCCGTTCCAGACCTTCCGCCGGATCATCCTGCCGAACCTGATCCCCGCGATGCTGTCGGGCACCGCCCTCGCCTTCACCCGGGCGATCGCCGAGTTCGGCTCGACCGTGCTCATCTCGGGCAACCTGCCGTTCAAGACGCAGGTCGCGGCGGTGAACATCTTCAGCCAGATCGAGGGTGACAACACCACGGGCGCGGCCGCGATCTCGACGGTCCTGCTCGTCGTGGCCCTCGTGGCGCTGATCGCGCTCGACGTCCTGCAACGCTGGGGGAGCCGCCGTGGCTAAGCACGTCCTGCGCCTGGTCGCGGTCGTCTACGTCCTGTTCCTGCTGATCCTGCCCGTGGGGCTGATCGTCTGGCGGACCTTCGGCGACGGGCTCGGCCCGTTCGCCGAGGCGCTGACCTCCCCGTCGGCCCTGCACGCGTTCAAGGTGACGCTCACGGTCGCCGGGTGGGCCGTCGTGGCGAACACGATCTTCGGGGTCGGCGCCGCACTGCTGCTCGTCCGGCACGAGTTCCCCGGCAAGCGGCTGCTGGGGGCGTTCATCGACCTGCCGATGGCCGTCTCGCCGGTCGTCGTCGGGCTCGCGCTCGTCCTCGTGTACGGACGCTTCGCCCCCGTCGGCGGCCTCCTGGAGAGCTGGGGAATCCAGGTGATCTTCTCCACCCCCGGCATGGTGCTTGCCACGGTGTTCGTGGCGCTGCCGCTCGTCGTGCGTGCCATCGTGCCGGTCCTGGAGGAGCTCGGCGACGAGCAGGAGCAGGCCGCGCACACGCTGGGCGCCGGCCGCCTCCAGGTGTTCGCCCGCATCACGCTGCCCGGCATCCGCTGGGCCCTCGCCTACGGGGTGGTGCTCTGCCTGGCCCGTTCGCTCGGCGAGTACGGCGCGGTCGCGGTGGTTTCCGGCCGCCTCGTGGACCAGACCCAGACGCTGACCCTGTTCGTCGAGGAGCGGTTCCAGAACTTCGACCAGCCGGCCGCGTTCGCCGCCGCCACGGCCCTCGCCCTGATCGCCGTGGTCACCCTGCTGCTCACCAAGCTCCTGCGCCCGAAGGATCGGTCTCATGGCAATTGAGGTACGCGACGTGAACAAGTCGTTCGGGGCCACGCCGGTCCTGCGCGACGTGTCGCTGGACGTCGCCGCGGGGTCGCTCACCGCGCTGCTCGGCCCGAGCGGCGGGGGCAAGTCGACGCTGCTGCGGGTGATCGCCGGTCTGGAACGGCCCGACACCGGCGCGGTCCGGATCTCCGGCGTAGACGCCACCCGGCTGTCCCCGCAGCGGCGCAACGTCGGCTTCGTGTTCCAGCACTACGCCGCCTTCAAGCACCTCACGGTCTTCCGCAACGTGGCCTTCGGGCTGGAGATCCGCAAGCGGCCCAAGGACGAGATCCGCAAGCGGGTGATGGAGCTGCTGGAGCTGGTCCACCTGGAGAAACTGGCCGACCGCTACCCGTCCCAGCTGTCGGGAGGCCAGCGCCAGCGCATGGCCCTGGCCCGGGCGCTCGCGGTGGAGCCCGAGGTGCTGCTGCTGGACGAGCCGTTCGGCGCCCTGGACGCGCAGGTGCGCAAGGAGTTGCGGGCGTGGCTGCGCCGGCTGCACGACGAGGTCCACGTCACCACCGTGTTCGTCACCCACGACCAGGAGGAGGCCATCGAGGTCGCCGACACGATCGTGGTGCTGGCCGGGGGCGAGGTCGTGCAGGCCGGCAGCCCCGGCGAGGTGTACGACAACCCGGCCAACCCGTTCGTCATGCGCTTCCTGGGCCCGGTCACCGAGCTCGGCGGCAACCTGGTCCGCCCGCACGACATCGAGATCAGCCAGGACCCCGTCGAGGGCGGCTCGCCCGCCGTGGTCTCCCGCGTCGTACGGCTCGGCTTCGAGGTGCGCGTGGAGGTGGAGATCGGCGGGCAGGACGCGTGGGTCCAGGTGACGCGGGAGCAGGCCGACCGGCTCGGTCTCGGGCCGGGCGACACCGTGCACCTGCGGCCCGCGCCCGGCGCCCGGTCCCTGGCCCTCGCGCTGTGACGGACACAATGACGGACGCTGTGTGAGCCATGCGGCTTTCCGTACGGACCCAGTACGCCCTGCGCGCCGCCGCCGAACTGGCCGCGGCGGCGCCGGGGCCGGTTCCGGCCGAGCGGATCGCGGCCGCGCAGCGCATTCCGCGGCGGTTCCTCGACAACATCCTGCTGCAGATGCGGCGGGCCGGCCTCATCAACAGCCAGCGCGGGCCCGACGGCGGCTACTGGCTCGCGCGGCCCGCCGAGCAGATCACGCTCGCCGACGTCGTGTTCATCATGGAGGGGGCGCCGCAGGACAGCGAGGGTTTCCACGGCGTCGCCGAACCGCTGGGATACGTCTGGACGGCGCTGCGCGACCACGAGCAGGCGACGCTCACCGAGGTCACACTCGCCCACATCGCGACGGGAGCGCTGCCACCCCTCTGACGGCGCCCCTCTGATCCCGGTTTGTGCAAGACTCCGCTATGGGTACTGCTGGGCAGCTCATCGTCGGGCGATACCGGCTGGTCCGCGCCCTCGGCCACGGCCGCGCCGGGCTGGTGTGGGAGGGCCGCGACACGCTGCTCGACCGGCCCGTCGCGATCCGCGAGATCCTGCTGCCCCCCGATCTGAGCGAGACCGCGCGGCTGCGGCTCGTCCAGCGGATCTCCCGCGAGGTCCGCCAGGCCGAACGGCTGCGCCATCCCCACATCGCCGCCGTCCACGACGTCGCCGAAGAGAACGACACGCCGTACGTCGTGACGGAACTGGTTCCCTCGCGCTCACTCGACGGGGTGGTCTCCGGCGACGGGCCCCTGCCCGCCGCCGAGGCCGCGCGCATCGCCCGCGCGGTGCTGTCCGCGCTCACGCACGCCCACGCGGACGGCGTACGGCACGGCGACGTCCGGCCGGCCAACGTGCTCCTCGCGCACGACGGGCGGGTGCTGCTCGCCGACTTCGGCGTGTCGATCCCGGCCACCGACCCGGCGTTCGCCCGCGCTCCGGAGACCGGCGACCGGGGGCCCCGGACGTACCTCGCCCCCGAACGGGCCGCCGGCGGCCCGCGCACGGTCGCCGCCGACCTGTGGTCGCTGGGCGCCACCCTCCACCTGGCCGTCACCGGCCGGCCGCCGTCCGTCCCTCCGGGACCGCTCGAGGAGACGCCCGAGGAGCTCCGCGCGGTGCTGACCGGGCTGCTGGCCCGGGAGCCCCGGCGGCGGATCGACGCGGAGACCGCCGACCGCCTGCTCGCCGAGGTCGAACCGCCCGCCCCGGACCGGCCCGTACGCCGGGGGCCCGGCCGTACCCGGCTCCTCACCGGACTGGCGGCGGGCGTCCTGGTCGCGTGCGCGGTAGGGGGATGGGCGGTGCTGCGGCCCGGCGGTCACGAAGGCCGGGCCGGGACCGGGGCGGTCGCCTCCCCCGTCTCCCCGTCGGCGTCCGTCACTTCGCCGGCGTCCGTCACTTCGCCGGCGTCCGGCCGGCGGCTGAAGCTGAGGTGGCACACGTCCGGCGCCGGGTGGCGGGCCGGCGTGCCCCGCGGCTGGACCCGTGAGGAGGGGCCGTACTCGACCTCGTGGCGCTCGCCGGACGGCGCGGCGGCGTTCACGGTGGAGGTGACCGCGCAGCGCGGCACCGACCCTCTGGCGGCGCTCGGCGAGGCGGAGGAGATTCTCCGCCCGGCCGCCAAGTCCTACCGGCGGTTCCGGCTCGAGTCCGTGAGCGACGAGCACGGTCCCGCCGCCGACTGGGAGTTCGCCTGGATTCCGCGCAAGGCGTCCGCCCGGGACCATCTGGCCAAGGGAGTGGAGTATCGCCAGTACCGCCGGGTGATCTCCACGGGCACGACGACGAGCGTGCTCACCTGGACCACCCCCGCCGCCGGGTGGGATGCCCTGCGGCCCACGCTCGCCAAGGTGCTCTCGCTCTTCCGACCGGCCTGAAATCCGCCCGCGCCGTTCCCTGCTGTGTCATGATGACGCACGAGTGAAAGTGACAACGGTTTTCATTTCATCTTGGGGGGCCGTATGCGAGTGGCGTTCGTCGGCAAGGGCGGAAGCGGCAAGACCACGCTGTCGTCGCTGTTCGCGAGATACGCGACGCGGAGAGGGCCGGTCGTCGCCATCGACGCCGACATCAACCAGCACCTCGGCCTGGCCCTGGGCCTGCCTGTGGACGCGGCCGAGCCACCGCCTCCGCTGGGCGGGATGCTCACCGAGATCAAGGACTACCTGCGCGGCGACAATCCGTTGATCCGCGACGCGGCCTCCATGGTCAAGACGACCCCGCCGGGGCGCGGCTCGCGGCTGATCCGGCTGGACGACCCGTTCTTCCCGTCCCGCCGTGTCGAGGGCGTCTCGCTCATGGTCACCGGCCCGTTCGAGGAGGACGACCTCGGCGTCGCCTGCTACCACTCCAAGCTCGGCGCGGTCGAGCTCTACCTCAACCACCTGGTCGACGGCCCCGGCGAGTACGTCGTGGTGGACATGACCGCCGGGGCGGACTCCTTCGCCTCCGGGTTGTTCACCCGGTTCGACCTCACGATCCTGGTCGCCGAGCCGACCCGGCAGGGCGTGAGCGTCTACCGGCAGTATCGCGACCACGCCGCCGGGTTCGACGTCCAGATCGCCGTCGTGGGCAACAAGGTCCACTCGCCGGAGGACGTCGGCTTCCTCCGCGAGCACGTCGGCGACGACCTGCTGACCTGGTTCGGCCACTCCCCCGCCATCCGCGGCATGGAGCAGGGCCGGCCGTTCACGCTCGACGACCTGGAGCCCGCCGGCCGCCAGGCCCTCGCCACCCTGCTCGACCGGCTCGACGCGCAGCCCAAGGACTGGCCGAAGTTCGGCAGGCAGGCGGCCGAATTCCACCTCAGGAACGCCCACGCGTGGGCGAACCGCGCCACCGGACAGGACCTGGCCGCACAGATCGACCCCGGCTTCGTGTACGGCCCCGCCGTCGCCACCCAATGAACGTGTCGCCTCCGCGCCACATGGAGACCCGGCGCGTTCGATCTACCGTCAACTGCGTCCCCGCTCTCTGAGCAGACGCCGAGAGGAGAACAGCTCATGTCGCTGTCCGTGCCCAACGACCTGCTCGACCAGGCCCGCGCCGGTGAGGTGGACGACGCGGCCTTCGTCGCCTGCGTCCGCGACTCCCTGCCGTACGCCTGGGCGACGATCACCGCACTGGTCGAGCGGCGGGACCGGTCCGGCGCCGACTTCGCCGACAACCAGGTGCCGCCGCCCGACGAGACCGCCCGTGGTCAGCTGCTGCGCTGCCTGGCCAGCGACGCGATGCGCGGCGCCCTCGAAAGGCACTTCGGCGTACGGCTGGCCTTCCAGAACTGCCACCGCGTCGCCGTGTTCCGGCCGGAGGCCACCGACGCCTACCGCGAGTTCGTCACGCCCCGCGCGCAGATCCTGAACCAGAGCCCGGAACTGGTCGACTGCTGACCTGATGTCCGGCCGGGGGCGGCGCTCCGGTTCACACCGCCCCCGGCTCGCTTCGCCGCACCGCGGGAAGCACCTCGGCGCCGAGGCGGGCGATGTTCTCCAGCGTCCGCACGCGGTCCCCGGCGCCCTCGACCATCAGGATGAGGTGCCGCAGCCCGGTCCGCGCCACCGTCGTGGTGATCTTCTCCACACAGTGCTCCGCGGATCCCACGGGGTGGATCCGGCACAGCAGGTCCACGTACTCCGGAATGTCGCGCCGCGGCGGCGGCCGGCCGTCCACGGGAACGTATCCGGCCAGTCCCGGCCCGAGCCAGCGCGGCAACGACTCCCGCATCTCCCGTACGGCCTGCTCGGTCGTGTCCGCGACATAGCCGAGCGCGGCTCCCACATGGGCTGCCGGGGGCGCCTCGTCGGCGGCGTACGCGTCGTAGGCGGCGACCATCTCCGCCCGCTCCTCGTCGCCGATGTGCAAGCCGAGCAGCATGGGCAGCCCCCGCTGGGCGGCGAGCCGGACCGTGCCGTCCGACGTGCAGGCGACGACCGGCGACATCCGGGCCTGCGGGACCATCGAGACCTCCCGGAACCGGAAGAACTCGCCGTCCGCCGCCACCGGGCCGCCGTTCAGGGCCGCGCACAGCAGATCGAGCGCTTCGGGGAAACCCCGCTCGAACCTCGCCGTGCCGGTGCCGAAGACCTCAAGCTCCAGCCACGGGCCCCCACGCCCGACACCGAGCCGGAACCTGCCGTCCGACACGTGATGGAGAATCGCCGCCTGCTCCGCCAGCGCGATCGGATGCTGAGCCGACAGCACGCTGACCGCCGTCCCCACCGTGATCTGTGAAGTCCGGCCGAGCGCCACGGCCGCCAGCGTCACCGCCGACGGGCACACGCCGTACGACATGAAGTGGTGCTCGGCGATCCAGGCGTCGTCGAAGCCGGCCCTTTCGGCGGCCTCGATCGCCTCCACCGTGCCGCGCAGCACGTCCCCGGGCGCCCTGCCCGGAAAACCTGCCGCGACGAGGAAGACCCCGATCCTCATGCCTACGGCCGCGCCCCTACCGCGGGCCGCCGTTGACGTACAACGTCTGGCCCGTGACGTACGACGCGTCGTCCGAGGCGAAGAACGCCACCACCGACGCGATCTCGGTCGGCTGTGCTACCCGCCGCAACGGCACCGCCTGCGCCATCGTGGCCTGGTGCTCCTCCGGCGTCACCCCGAGTCGCACGGCCGTCGCCTCGGTCATCGGCGTCGCGACGTACCCGGGCGCGACCGCGTTCACCCGCACGCCGAACGGGCCCAGCTCGATCGCCATGGTCGCGGTCAGCCCCTGGATGCCCGCCTTGGCCGCCGAATAGTTGGCCTGCCCCCGGTTCCCCAGCGCCGACCGGCTCGACAGGTTGACGATCGCTCCCGCCCGCTGCTCCACCATGTGCTTCTGTACGGCCCGGCTCATGAGGAAGACGCCCTTGAGGTTCACGTCCACGACCTTGTCCCAGTCTTCCTCCGACATACGGAACAGCAGGTTGTCGCGGGTGAGCCCGGCGTTGTTCACCAGCACGTCGATCCGCCCGAACTCGCCCATCACGCCCGCCACCAGCGCCTCGACCTGACCACTGTCGGAGACGTCACATCCGAACGCGACCGCCCTCCCCCCGGTCACAGTGATCTCGTCCACGATCGAGGCGCACCGGTCCGCCGTAAGGTCCACGCACGCCACCGCCGCACCTTCCGCCGCCAGCCGACGTGCGATCGCCGCCCCGATCCCCCGCGCCGCACCCGTGACCACCGCGAACTTCCCGACGAACCGTGACATCGACATCGCATGCCTCCTCACCAGGATCCGATCACAGCAACCTACTCCGAGTCATGCTCCTCCCTGCGGGTCATGCTCCCTGCCGTGAACCTTGGCGTGGTCGATCGCTGCCGCGATGCTTGGCCAAGTCGGTCACTGCGCCGGAAGTAACCTCCGGTCCTCGCGAAGTCGCTTCGCTCCCTCCAGTCCCGTTTCTCCAATTCCGCTCCCTCCAGCCCGGTGAGCGGGTCTACGCACAGCACGAGATCCGCAGCGGCCGGGCTCCCGGCCGGCGGTGGTAGGTGAAGGCCCAGCGGTCCTTGCCGACCTTGTGGCGGGTGTAGCGGTCGGGGTTGTGGTAGCGGTCGCGGTTGTGGAACTGGCAGGCCGGGCCGAGCAGTTTGAGGTCGGTCAGCCCGCCGCTGCTCCAGTTGTCGGCGTGGTCGATCTGGCATCGGGTGGCGGGCAGGGGGCAGCCGTCGATCCAGCAGGTGGCGTAGCGGGCGTAGATGGCCCGCCGCTGGGCGGGGGTGGCCAATCTGACCTTGCGGCCCATGTCCAGGACCTGTCCCTCGGCGTTTATGACCAGGCGCACGAGGGTGGAGGTGCGGGCCAGCCGGTGCAGGCTGGAGATGGGCAGCACCTGCCCGGTCGCCAGCAGCAACCCCGGCACCGTCCCCCACGCGCTTCTCAACGCCGCGCCCAGCAGCGCCCCCACCTGATCTCCCGCCAGACCTCCGGTCGACGCTCCCGGTTCCGGTCCCGGTGATGCCTCCGGCTCTGGTCCCCGCGCGCCGGGCGCTCCCGGAATCTGCGCATGGTGGCAGTCCCCCGCAGGTCGAGGCCCGGCGTGGGTGTGAGGGGCACAGGTATCCCCGGGAGGATCAGATGATCGCCACTCGCCCCACCGGGACCACCACGACTGCGGCTCCTGCCGCTGCGGCGTGCTCCAGTGTGACTCGTTGCCCTGCGCGTCCTCGCCGCCCCGGTTGACGGCCGCCTCCTCGGTGTGCCGGGCGACAGGGCTGCTCCCGGCCGCCTCCGATCACCCGCGCCAGCGGTGTCCGCGCCGGCGGTATCCGCCCCGGCAGAACCCGGCCCCCCAAGACCTGGGCCGGCATCATCGGCGGCACCGTCGGATACGGCGCCGGCGGCGCGGCCATCGGTGGCCTCACTGCCCGTTGTCGCGGTGGCCGTGTCGTTTTCCACGATGTCGTCGCGGGCGAGTGAACCCTCCGTCGACCACAGGGGGGAATGGGCGGTCAACCGGTCCCACCAGTCGCCGTCGGTGTTGTTCGAACGACGAGGGTGGTCGGGATCCACATCGAACAGATCCATCACACCCACTACTTAGATTCGAAAGCCTGTGTGAATTTTTCACTCCAGCTTCAGCGCGAGCAACCCGCGAGAACTGAATAGTTGGAGTTGCAGGTCAACCGAAAAGGGGATGACGGCACCGACGCTTCAGAAACCGGCGAGGGCGCGGTCGACGGCTTCCATGGCGCGGTCGAGCAGGGCGATGTGGTCGGCGAGCACGTCGTCCGCGGGGTCACCGGCGCGGATCCTGCCGACGCTGGTGACGTACACGGTGCGGTAGGCGGCGACGAGCAGGGCGGCCGCGAGCCGCTGGGACGGTTGCACGGAGTCGGCTCCGGCCGCTTCGGCGAACAAGCCGGCGAGCACGTCCTCGAACTCCTCGACCAGTTCCCTCACCCGCGCCCTGAGCGCGGGTGAGTCGACGACCACCTGCCAGAACACCTGATATCCCGGGCTGATGCCGCCGATGGGGTGGCCCTCTTGGAGCATGCGGAGGAACAGCCGGCGCAGCGCGGCGAGCGGGCCCTCCCCCTCGGCACGCTCCCGTACGGCACGGGTGACCAGCTCGACCGCCTCGGGGAAGCGGTCGAGGAACAGGTCCTCCTTGCGGGGGAAGTAGTTGAAGACGGTCTTGGTCGAGACTCCGGCCGCCTCGGCGACCTCGGCGACCGTCACGTTGTCGAACCCGCGCTGGATGAACAGGCTCGAGGCCACGTCCGAGATGAGCGATCGAGTCTGGCGCTTCTTCCGCTCCCGCAGCCCCAACGTCTCCGCCACCTGCCCCACCCTAGTTGCTAAAAACTTTTATTGACAGTAATTTTTTAGCCACGGCAACTACGGGGAGGACGAATGTCGTACGACGTGGTGGTGGTCGGCGGGGGGCCGGTCGGCCTGATGCTGGCCTGCGAGCTGCGGCTGGGCGGCGCGTCGGTCGTGGTGCTCGAACGGCTGACCGGGATCGACCAGACGATCAAGGCGGGCGCGCTCAACACGCCCAGTGTCGAGGCGCTCTACCGGCGCGGCCTGCTGCCGGCGCTCAAGGAGGCCCACGACCGGACGCTGGAGCTGATGGCCGCCTTCATGCGCGGGCGAGGCCCCGCGGAGGGATCACGCCGCGTCCCGCCCAGGTTCGCCGGTCACTTCGCCGGGATCATGCTGAGCGCGGAGCGACTGGACGCCCACGACCCGGATCTGTCCGGTCAGGGACCTGCCGCCGGGATCGGCCTGGTGTCCCAGCAGCAGCTCGAGCACATCCTCGCCGTACGCGCGGCCGAGCTGGGGGTCGAGGTGCGGCGCGGCACGGAGGTGACCGGCTTCACCGACGACGGTGAGGGGGTCACGGTCACCACGACCGGCGGCCCGGTGCACGGCCACTGGCTGGTGGGCTGTGACGGGGGCAGGAGCACGGTACGCAGGCTGGCCGGATTCCCGTTCCCCGGCACGGATCCGGAGATCACCGCCTACCAGGCCGTGGCGGAGATGGAGGGCACCGAACACCTGGGCGTCGGGTGGCACGCCACCCCGACAGGGGTCTACTCCCACGGACCGGTTCCGGGCCGCGTGCTCGTCGCGCGCTTCGACGGCGCCCCGCCCGGCAGGGACGGCAGGACCACGCCGGTGACGGCCCGGGAGCTGCAGGACGCCGTCAGGCACGTGACGGGCGCCGAGGTGGTCGTCAAGGAGATCAGGACGGCCACCCGGTTCACGGACAACGCCCGGCAGGCGGCGACCTACCGGCTCGGCCGGGTGCTGCTGGCCGGCGACGCCGCGCACGTCCACTCGCCCTTTGGCGGCCAGGGGCTGAACCTGGGGCTGGGCGACGCCGTGAACCTCGGCTGGAAGCTCGCGGCCGTCGTACGAGGGCGGGGGCCGGAGGCGCTCCTCGACACCTACACGCGGGAGCGGCACCCGATCGGCGCCTGGGTGCTCGACTGGACGCGCGCCCAGATCGCCCTCATGCGCCCCGACGCCCACGCCCGGGCGGCCCGGGCGGTGGTCGCCGACCTGATCGAGACGGTCACCGGCACGACCTACTTCGTCAAGAAGATCTCGGGTGTCCGGCAGCGCTACGACATGCCCGGCGCCGGAGAACACCCGCTGGTGGGGCGCAGCGTGCCCGACTACGAGTTCGAGGACGGCTCACGCGTCGCCGACCACCTCCACGAGGGCCGGGGCCTTCTCGTCAGCCAGGGCGAGATCGGGCTTGACGGCTACGACGACCGGGTCGCCACCATCACGACGGCCGTGCGCGACCCGCACGCTCCCGGCTCATTTCTCGTACGCCCGGACGGGTTCGTCGCCTGGGCGCGGGACCCGCGCGGAGCCGGCGGCGAGGGGCTCGAGACAGCCCTGGAGACCTGGTTCGGGCCGCCGCCGGACCCGCCCGCCGGACCGCGTGGATCACTGACCGAATCTTTACCCTGAGCGCTCGCCCCAGAACTCCCGATTCACCCGTCTGACCTGCGGTTTCTTACGGGGTCACCCCCCTTAACCAGACCCCCGCCAAGATGTCTCGTGTCATTTGGTATCGGCCGTGTTCGGCAGCCCCCATCATGTGCTCATGCCCGCTTTTGTCACCCTGTCCGGGCGCTCCGTGCGCCTGGAACCGCTCAGCCTCGCGGTGCTCGACGACCTCGTCGCCGCGGCGAGTGAAGACCGTTCGACATACGCCTTCACTCGGGTTCCCGCCGGCCGGGACGAGATGGTCTCCTACGTGGAGGCCGCCATGGCTGAGCAGGCGGAGGGCCGCACGATGCCCTTCGCCATCCGGTGGCTGCACACCGACCGCGTGGTCGGTGCCACCCGTCTGATGAACCTGGAGTACTGGCAGGGCCCGATGCCCTGGCCGCCGGGATCCAAGGGCGCGGTGGGCGAGGTCCCGTCCGTCGCGGACATCGGGTACACCTGGCTCGCCGCGTCGGCCCAGGGCACCGGTGTCAACAGGGAGAGCAAGTATCTGCTGCTCTCCCTGGCCTTCGAGACCTGGCAGGTGCACCGGATCACCCTCAAGGCAGACGTACGCAACACCCGATCCCGGGCCGCCATCGAGGCCCTCGGCGCACACCTCGACGGTGTGCGACGAGCGGACAGCCGAGGCGCCGACGACACGGTCCGAGATACCGCGTACTACTCGATCCTGAGTCCCGAGTGGCCGGCCGTACGCGAACGTCTTCGCGCGAGGCTGGGCATGATGGAAGCGGCGTCGGAAGCAGCGTGATCGTCCTGTAGGCAACAAAGCGGCCCGTCCCGGAAGGGACGGGCCGCGTCGTGCGGGGACGGTCAGACGTCGTAGCCGTACTCGTCCTCGTAGGCGTTGTAGATGTCGCGCCAGTAGCCGCACTTGACGGGCTGGCTGCTGTGCAGGCCGATCTGACAGACCTTCGCCTGGACCTGGGCGACGTCGTAGCGCCAGAAGTTGATGTTCTTGTAGCCGCCGGCGCCGCAGTACTTGTACGACTTGTAGCTGGAGGACCAGTCGTCCTCGTCGTCGTCCCAGGACGACACCCGGAACTTGATGTACGCGCACTTGCCGCCCTGCCCGTAGGTGCGGTTGTCGTTGTCGTACAGCTTGCCGGTGATGTGGACCCGGTTCGACTCCTCGTCGTTGTAGTTCACGTCGACGTAGCCCTTGGCCCTGGCGAGGTGGTTGGACGACCAGTAGGTGCCCCACCAGCCGTCGTAGTCCCAGTCGTCGTGGTGCGAGGAGGAGGCGGCGGAGGCGGGGGCGGCGTTGGCGGCCGTCGCGAGGGCCGGCAGCCCGAGGGCGGCGACGGTGGTGGCGGCGGCGAGACCGAGGGTGATGGAGCGTCGCATTTCGGTTCTCCTGTTCGAGGACGATCCCCCGATCGCGGGGTGCTGTCGGGGTTGCACCTCAGTGATAGGCCCGCCTGCCTGCAACTCGCTTTCAGTGATCACACCGTCGTTTGCAGGTTGCTTTCAAGCACCTGAACGCAGACTGAACCGGCGCGCCCGGTCCTACTGCCGTCGCGCTACACGATCTATCATTTGGTCGGAAATCTTGCCATTGGGAGACAGGTCACATGCCTGATCACGCCGCCGCGGACGGCCTGCGCTTCGCCGTGCTGGGACCCGTCCTGGCCTGGCGCGACGGCGACGAACTCGACCTCGGCACGCCCTTGCAACGCTCCATCCTCGCCATGCTCCTGCTGCGGGAGGGGCACCCGGTCACGCCCGACGAGATGATCGACGGCGTGTGGGGCGAGGACGCGCCCCCACGCGCGCTCGGCGCGCTGCGCACCTACGTCTCCCGCCTGCGCACCGTCCTGGAGCCGGACCGTTCCCCGAGGACGCCGCCGCGGCTGCTGACCTCGGTGGGCCGAGGGTACGCGCTGCGGCTCGACTCCGCTCACTCCGGCCCTGTCCGCTTCGACCTCGCCGTCTTCGAGCGTGAGTGCGCCGCCGCCGAGTCCGACCGCCGTACGGGCAAGTCCGGGGAGGCCGCCCGGCGGCTGCGCGGGGCCCTGCGCCTGTGGTCGGGCGAGCCGCTGACCGGCGCGGTCGGCCCGTACGCCGAGCACCAGCGCGACCGGCTGGCCGAGCGCCGGATGAGCGCGGTCGAGACGCTCATGGAGCTCGACCTGGAGCTGGGCCGCCACGCGGAGATCGTCTCCGAGCTGGTCGCGCTCGCCGCCGAACACCCGCTGCGCGAGCGGTTACGCGCCCAGCTCATGCTCGCCTACTACCGCTGCGGCAGGCAGGCCGAGGCGCTGTCGGTCTTCACCGAGACCCGGCAGGCGCTGGTGGAGGAGCTCGGCATCGAGCCCGGGGCCGAGCTGGCCGGCCTGCACCGGCGCATCCTCGCCGCCGATCCCACCCTCGCCCACACACCCCCTCCCGTACGGCTCTCGCATCCCGACGGCCACGATGACGCCGCGACGGCCGCGACCGCCCCCGCGATCGAGATGCCGAGGCCGGCGCAACTCCCGGCGGCGGTCTCCGACTTCACCGGACGCACCGGCCTGGTGCACCGGCTGCTCGCGCTGCTGCGCGGAGAGGGGGCGGGAGAGGGCGTGCCGATCGCGGCGATGTCGGGCATCGGCGGCGTGGGCAAGACGACGCTGGCCGTCCACGTGGCCCATCTCGCCGGGGACCTGTTCCCGGACGGCCAGCTCTACGCCGACCTGCGCGGATACGGCACCGAGCCCACCGCGCCCGAGACGGCGCTGGTCGCGTTCCTGCGCGCCCTCGGCATCCCGATGGACGTGATCCCCGACGGCCTGGCCGAGCGCTCCGCGCTGTTCCGTTCGCTGCTCGCCGAGCGCAGGATGCTGGTGCTGCTCGACAACGCCCGCGACGCCGAGCAGGTCGAGCACCTGCTGCCCGGCGCGCCCGGCTGCGCCGCGATCATCACCAGCAGGGGCAAGCTGGCCGATCTGCCCGCGGCCCGGCTCGTCGACCTGGATGTCATGGAGCCCGAGGAGGCGCTGTCGCTGCTCGCGGCGGTCGCGGGTCCCGAGAGGGTGGCGGCGGAACGGGCGGCCGCCATGGACGTGGTCGCCGCCTGCGGTTTCCTGCCGCTGGCCGTGCGCATCGTCGCCGCCAGGCTCGCCTCCCGCCCGTCGTGGACGGTGGCCTCGCTCGTCCCCAGGCTCGCCGACGAGCGCCGCCGCCTGGACGAGATGAAGATCGGCAACCTGGCGGTCTCGGCCACGTTCGCCCTCGGGTACGGCCAGCTGGACGCCCGGCAGGCGAGGGCGTTCCGGCTGCTGTCACTGCCGGCGGGCTCGGGCATCTCGGCCTTCGCGGCGGCGGCCGTGCTCGGCCTCACCCCGGCCGAGGCCGAGGACCTGATCGAGTCGCTGGTCGACGCCAGCCTGCTGGAGGCGCCCGCGCCGGGCCGCTACCGATTCCACGACCTGCTCAAGCTGTTCGCCCGGCGGCAGGCGGAGGACGCGGAGGAGCCCGAGGCCCGCGCGCTCGCCCTGCGGCGGCTGCTCGGCTTCTATCTGGCGTCGGCGGGCGCGGCCCACCGGCTGGCGTACGAGGGCAGCGCGATCGCCGACAACCTCAGCGACCTGGGCGTGCTCGGCCATTCCTTCTCCTCCGCGGACGAGGCCGTGGCCTGGTTGTCGGCCGAGGCGGAGGACATGTTCGGAGCCGTGGCCCAGGCGGCCGAGGCGCAGGAGTCGGGCGGGGACCTGCTCGCGGCGGCCGACCTGCTGCTGGCGCTGGAGCCGCTGCTGGAGTCGGGCACCAGCCAGCGTGACTTCGAGCAGCGCACCTCGGCCCTGCTGACGGCGACCCGCCGGACCGGCGAGCGGTGCGGCGAGATGCGCTGCCGCTACGTCCTCGGCCGGGTGCTGTTCGGCGCGAACCGCCTGGCCGAGGCCGAGTCGCACTTCCTCGCCGCGCGGACGCTCGGCGAGGAGACCGGCGACCACATCGTGCTGGGCGAGACGTGCAACGCGCTGGCGGTCGTCGCGGGCCGGCGGCGGCGTCACACCGAGGCGCTCGAATGGTTCGACCGGGCGACGGCGGTCTACCGGGAGGTGGGCAACCCGGCGGGCGAGGCGCTGGCGTCGTGCTACTCGGCCCGCGACCACCTGGGCCTCGGGCGGCCCGGCGACGCCATCGCCGCGGCCGAGCGCGGGCTCGCGGTCTTCACCGAGATCGGCAGCGGCGCGGGGGTGGCGCGGGCCCGCTACCACCTCGGCAACGTGCTGTCGCATGTCGGGCGGCTCAACGAAGCCGTCGTCCACCACGCCGAGTGCCTGGCCTTCTTCCGGGCGAGCAACCAGCGGGTCTGGGAGCAGCGGGTCTGCTACCGGCTGGCCGCCACCTTCATCGCCGCCGGGCGGTTCGCCGAGGCCGCCCGGCACGCCGAGCAGGCCCTGACCGTGAGCCGCGAGATCACCCACCCGTACGGCGAAGCGCAGTCACTGGCCGCCCTCGGCAAGGCCCTCGCGAGTCTCGGAGAGACCGGCCGGGGCAGGCAGGCCCTGGTCAAGGCCCTCGACATCTTCACCCGGCTCGGCTCGCCCGAGGCCGACGACATCCGGGCGCTCCTGCGCGAACAGGTCGAGACGTGAGTCGAGTCGCAGGTCGTCGTCGAGCCGGCTCATCCGGACATGGTTGATCACATCGATCACCGATTCCCAATCGTGGGGGCGTGAACCGCCCGGCCGGTCGCCCGTCGTCACTGGGACGCGCAGGGGGCCCGGATCCTTACCGGTGCGCCCCGTGACGACTCGCCGCCTCACGTCGGCGACCGGCCGGGCTTTCTGCGCGGGCTCCGAACCCCCCCGAAGCCCGCTCAGGACCACTGTCGGCCCGGCCGTTCAAACTCCGATCAACGTGGGCTTGCAACCCGGAGGAAGCCCTCGGAGATCAGGGAGCGCAGCACCGCGGGAGCGTCGCGCAGCACCGCGTCCGGGTCCTCGCCGGTCAGTTCGGCGATCGCGGCGAGCAGCGGCCGCGTGGGCAGGTCGCCGTCGCACACCCCGGCCAGGGCCGCCTCCACCGTCCCGACGGTGACCGTACGGCGCGCGCCCGAAGTCTGCCGCAGCACGATCCGGGAGGGGTCGTCGGCGCCGGGCTGCCCGACCCGCTCCTCCACCACCCCCTCGGCGGGCTTCAGGCGCGCGTCGAGCAGGTCCTCGTCGGACAACTCGTGGGCGGTGCGCGCCGCGCGCAGGACCTCCTCGACCAGCGCGCCGGACGGAGGCTCGACCGGCTGCGTCATCTCCTCCACCCGCACGAGCGGGCCGAGCGACCCGGAGTCGTGCAGGGCGATCCAGCCGAAGCCGACGCCGGTCACGTCCATCGACTCGAACCAGCCGAGCCACTCGTCGTAGCGCTCCCGGTAGGCCGACGTGCCGTGCTCCGCGGAGTCCCGCAGCCACAGCTCGACGTACTCGGCCGGGTCCTGCACGTCGCGCTGCACGGCCCAGCCGTCGCAGCCGGTCTCCGCGAGCCAGCCGCCCACCCTGTCCTGCCAGTCCTCGCCCTTGACGTGCAGCCAGTTGGCGAGGAAGCGCGCGTGCCCGCCCTGGGCGAGGTGCCGGGGCGTGCGCCGTACGAGGTCGCGGCAGAACTCGTCGCCCCGCCGTCCCGCCTCGCGGTAGGTGTACCTGGCCTCGGGCGCGATGACGAACGGGGGGTTGGACACCACGAGGTCGAACCGCTCGCCGTCCACGGGGTCGTACATCGAGCCCTCGCGCGCCTCGACGCCGGTCACGCCGGACAGGCCCCAGCTGAGGCGGGCCAGCCGCAGCGCCCTGCGGTTCACGTCGGTGGCGACGACGTCCTCCGCCCTGGGCGCCAGGTGCAGCACCTGCACGCCGCAGCCGGTGCCGAGGTCGAGCGCCCGCCCGACCGGCGCGGTCCAGCCGAGCTGGGCGAGGTTGGCCGAGGCCCCGCCCGCTCCCACCACGTGGTCGGGCCGCAGCGAGGGGTCGCCGGGCCGCACCTTGCGGTCGGACACCACGTACGCCGGGTCGCCCGTGCCGGTGTCCCACGGCTGGAGATGCACGGTGGCCTGCACGGAGTCGCCCAGGCGCACCAGCAGCCCGGCCTCGATGAGGTCCTGCAGCGGGAGGTCGGCGGCGGCCATGCTGACCGGGACGCCCAGCCACCACAGGCGGATCAGCGCGGCGAGGGGGTCGGCGTCCCTGGTGGCCCGCAGTGCGGGCACGACCTCCTCGCGGGCCAGGGCGGAGGCGGCCATGTCACCCAGCCGCTCACGCACGCCGTCGATCGTGTATCCGGTCTCCACGAACCTGTCGCGAAGCCGCCGGACCAGGTCAGAAGGGGCGTCCACAGATCGAATCTACGGCATCTTCAGGCTGTTCCAGGCGGCCTCGCCCAGCTCGCGGATCTCCTCCTGCGTGGGCTGGTGGGCGCCGCTGAACCACAGGCGGCACATCTCCTGCGCCGGGCCGAGCCACAGCACGTAGCACATGGTGGCGGGGACGGGACGGAGCACGCCGTCCTTCATGTGCGGCCGCCACCAGTCGGAGACCTGCCGGAAGAACTCGCGCCGCGACTCCGCGACCTCCGGGCCGCCGGGCTCGTTGCGCCGGGGCGGACGCTCGCTGATCAGCAGGCGGGCGCGCTCGGGGTGCTCGCCGCACCACGCCATGTGCATCGCGACGATCGCCTCGATGCCGGCGCGGGCGTCCTCGTGGCGGACGAGCTCGCCGACGAAGGCGTCCTGGTACATGTCGAGGATCTCGGCGTAGAGCACGCCGAAGACGTGTTCCTTGCTCGTGAAGTGGTGATAGAAGCTGCCGACGCTGACGCCGCTCTCCTGCCGGAGGCTGGCCAGGGTGGTGGCCGACACCCCGCTCTGGCTGAACCTGCGCAGGGCGCCCTCGATGATCCTGGCCCTGCCGTCCCGCGCGCTCTTCGCGTTCTTCACATAGTCAATGGTGAACCAACAGAACCTTGTTCTGCAAATGCGAGGCGCGCTTTGATCTCGACGGATGGGCCGTGTGTGACGATTGTGGCAGAGGGCCACGTCCTTCGCACCATCGCCAGCACCCGCCGGTTCTCGGTCATGACGTCCATGCCGGCGACGACCGCGCCGCGCACGGACGCCCGGCGCAGGAGGGTGCGCACGAGCCGCGAGCCGATGCCGAGGTTCTGCCACCGGTCGTCCACCACGACCGCGATCTCGGCCTCGACTCCGCCGTCGCCGTCGGCGAGGTGGCTCATCGCGTGCCCGATGACGGCGTCGCCGTGCAGCGCGAGCAGCGCGTCCCGCCTGTCGTCCCGCGCGACCATGGCGCGGACCAGGCTCGCGCTCGGCCGGCCCGGGCCGACGAAGAACCGGTTCGTCAGCGTGGCCCGCGACAGGCCCTGCAGGAAGAGCCGCACCCGCTCCTCGTCGTCGTCCGGGCACGCCGCACGGATGTCCACGACGGGTCTCGCCTGAGTTCCCAACATGGACTCAGCGTCCCCCGTCGCACCTGAGTCTGTCAACTAGACTTAGATGTCTGCGGGAGGTTGTGGTTACGATGCGCGACATGCGGCGTTATCGGGTGGACAACTGCTCCATCGAGCGAACCCTCGCCGTTCTGGGCGAGAAGTGGACCTTCCTCGTCCTCCGGGAGGCGTTCAACGGCATCCGGCGCTTCGCCGACCTGCAGACGCGCACCGGTGCGCCCCGGCAGGTGCTGAGCGCGCGGCTGTCGCGGCTCGTCGACGAGGGCCTGCTGCGCAAGGTGCCCTACCAGGAGCCCGGCCAGCGCCAGCGCGACGAGTACCGGCTCACCCAGAAGGGCCTCGACCTCTACCCGATCATGATCGCGCTCATGCACTGGGGTGACCGTTATGTGGCCGATCCCGAGGGACCGCCGGTCGTGGTGACCCACCGCGACTGCGGCGCGCCCGTCGCACTGCACCTCGTGTGCGAGGAGGGCCACGAAATCGGGGGTCCGCGCGAGGTGACCCCCCGCCCCGGCCCCGGCGCCCGGCTGAGCACCCCTGCTTGAGACACGTCCTGACAGCAGGACCGGTCGTGGCGCTGCCTAGGCTGGTGGCGTGTACCGGTTCCTCCTCACGCGCCGCTGGGTCGGGCTGCATCTGCTCGTGCTCGCGCTGATCCCCGCCTTCTTCTTCCTGGGCAAGTGGCAGTGGGGACGGTTCGAGGAGCGGTCGGCCACCAGCGCCCTGATCACCGCCAACCTCGGCGCCGCTCCCGTGCCGATCGACCGGCTGGGCCGGCCCGGCGCGACCGTGCCGGAGCGGGACAGGTACCGCATCGTCACCGCCACCGGCCGGTACGACCCCGCCCACGAGCTCGTGGTGCGCCGGCGCACCCTCAACACCCGGGTGGGGTTCTACGTGATCACCCCGCTCGTCACGCCGCAGGGCGCCGTGCTGGTGAACCGGGGCTGGGTCCCGGCCGGGGCGACCGCGGACGCCCCGCCGCGGGTGCCCGCGCCGCCCACCGGGGAGGTGACGGTCACCGGACGGCTCCGCCCGGCCGAGACCCGGGAGAACACCGGCATCAGGAACCGCTCCGGGCTGCCCGCCGGCCAGATCCTGCTGATCGACACGCCCGCCCTCGCCAAGGGCCTGCCGTACGGGGTCTTCGGGGGGTTCGTCGAGCTCACCGCGCAGACTCCCATGCCGGCCGAGGCGCCGGAGCTCCTGCCCCCGCCGGACGTCGGCGGCGGAGGCGGGCTCAACCTGGCCTACGCCGTGCAGTGGTGGCTGTTCATCGGCATCGCGGTGGGCGGCTGGGTGCTGCTGGTGCGCCGCGAGGCCCGCGACCTCCGGACGGAGCGGGAGTCACAGGGCGTGACCGTACGCGCCGCAAGGTGAGCGAACGGATACCAACCGGAGACCTCGCAGCTTGTACCGTGTTATCCCTTGGCCCTACCGTTTACTACCGTGACGACGCCGCTGCATACCGACCCAGAGCCGAGGCGGCGGGACTTCGTGATCATCTCGGTCGATGATCACCTGATCGAGCCGGCCGATCTCTTCGAGGACCGCCTCCCCGAGAAGTACAAGGACCTCGCGCCCAAGGTCGTGGAGACCGACTCGGGCCACCAGGTGTGGCGGTACGGTGGCGCCACCTATCCCTGCGCGGGGCTGGACGTGGGCGCGGGCCTGCCCAAGGAGCAGTGGACGCTCGATCCCGTCCGTTTCGAGGACATGCGGGCGGGCTGCTACGACATCGAGGCCCGGATCGACGACATGGACCGGGCCGGGATCTGGGCGGCCCTGTGCTTCCCCGGCATGCTCGCGAGCCAGGCCGGAGTGGCGTTCGGCCGCACCCGCGACCAGGATCTCGGGCTCGCGCTCGTGCGGGCCTGGAACGACTGGCACGTCGACGTGTGGGCCGGCACCTACCCCGAGCGCATGATCGCGCTGCAGCTTCCCTGGCTCCCCGATCCCGAGATCGCGGCGAAGGAGATCAGGGCCAACGCCGCACGCGGGTTCAAGGCCGTCGTGTTCCCCGAGTTCCCCACCCGGCTGCGGCTGCCGTCGATCCACAGCCGCCACTGGGACCCGTTCTTCGCCGCCTGCGAGGAGACGGGGACCGTGGTGTGCCTGCACACCGGCGCGTCCTCCTGGGCACCGGTGCCGTCGCCCGACACCCCGGTGGAGGCGATCACCACGCTGATCCCGGCCAGCGCGATGTTCGCCTGCGCCGACTGGCTGTGGTCGGGGGTGGCGCTGCGCTTCCCCAAGCTGCGCGTCCTCATCGTGGAGGGCGGCGTCGGGTGGCTGCCGATGCTGGCCGAGCGGGCCGACTACGCGCTCGACCACCCGGTCGCGGGCGAGCCGAGCTGGGAGGGCGGCCTGAAGCCCAGCGAGGTGCTGCGGCGCAACTTCTTCTTCGGCACGCTCGACGACAGCGCGCTGAGCTCGGTGCGGCTCGCCGTCGGCATGGAGCGGGTGATGCTGGAGACCGGCTACCCGCGCGCGGAGTCCACCTGGCCGGACACCCAGCGCGCGGTGGCCCGCAACCTCGGCAGCCTGCCTCCCGCCGACATCGCCAGGGTCTCGTACGGCAACGCCGCACGCCTGTTCGGCCACCCCCTGCCCTCGCGGGCCTGGCTGCGGCAGGAGCAGCTCTAACGACGGACCTTGCCGGTGTGGACGGGCCGGTCGCCGTGCTCCCAGTCGACGAACTGGCCGCTCTCGCCGAGCAGCGCGGTCGCCAGCCACAGGAACACGCCGAAGTCGTCGACGACGCCGATGCCCAGGAGGAAGTCGGGGACGACGTCGATCGGCGACACGATGTACGCCACGGCCATGCCGAGCATGGCGAGCTTGCCCTTGGTCATACCGGGGTAGTCGCCCTTGATCGCGGCGCGGAGCATCCGGGGCACGGCCCGGATGCGGGCCCCGAGCCCCGGCGAGCCGGGCTTGGAGACCTCGCGGTAGGCGCGCCAGGTGGCCGCCGCACGTCCTGCCTTCACCATGAGGACACCTCCAGGTGGATTCCCCTGCCCGCTTTGCCTTCCCGATAACGTCCGGCGGCGCTCCCCCGGTTCCGTCAGGAGCCCGGCGCGAGGTCCCGTACGGCCTGGGCCACGTCGCCGTGAGGCAGGGGGGCGAGCACGGGCGTGTCGAGCCCCGCGGCGACGTACTCCCGGACGCGGGCACGGCAGGTCGCCGCGTCGCCGTGCACGATCAGGTCGTCCACGACCTCGTCGGGGATCGCCGTGAGCGCGGCCTTGCGGTCCCCGGCCGCCCAGGCCTCCTGCATGGGCCGCAGCGCCTCACCCCGGCCGAGCCATTCATGGAAGGCCGCGTACACCGGCACGGTGAGGTAGGAGGCCAGCAGCCGGCGGCCGATCTCCCGCGCCTTCGCGGCGTCCTCGGTCACCACGACGAACAGCCGCGCGGTGAGCTCGGTCTCCGGCCCCAGCTCGGCCCGGACCTTCCGTACGTCCTGGGGCGACAACCAGTTGGTGATCGCGCCGTCGGCCTCGCGGGCGGCCAGGCGGAGCATGCCGGGGCGCAGCGCGGCCAGCACGATCTTCGGCGGCGTCGCGGGGGCCTTCTCCAGCCGGAAGCCCTTCACGGCGAAGGTCTCGTAGCTCTCGGTGACCTTCTCCCCCGCCAGCGCCGCGCGCAGGAAGCGCAGGGTGTCGCGGACCCGCGCGTACGGCTTGTCGAACTCGCCGGCGTTCCAGTTTCCCACGATGACCGGGGACGACGCGCCGATGCCCAGCACGAACCTGCCCGGGGCGACGTCGGCCAGCGTGGCCGCCGACATGGCCAGCAGGGCCGGGCCGCGGGTGTAGACGGGGACGATCGCGGTGCCCAGGCGCAGGGACGGCGCCCATTCGGCCGCCAGGGCCAGCGGGACGAACCCGTCCGTGCCGCCCACCTCGGCCGACCACGCGTCGGTGTAGCCCAGTGCGGGCAGCTCGGCGATGAGCTCCTTCGACTCGACCGGCGTCTGCCCGAAGAACGGAATCGTCATGCCCCAGCGGTCCACGGCCACCCCTTCCAAGGTCTCGCCCCGACCATACCAACCGGACGGTATGGCGTCGCGGTCACGCCCGGAGTTCGTGGACCACCTCGATGACCTCCCTGGCCACGCCCTTGATGCCGGGCAGATGCGACAAACCGACCAGACGGTCGACGAGCGGGACGACCCGGTCGATCAGCCGGTAGGTGCGCGCACACCCCGGCGAGTCGTCATGGACCCAGAACAGCACGACTCCCATCCACAGCAGCCACAGCAGTTCCGGAAGCTCCTCGCGCAGTTCGTCGTCCATGCGCCCGGCCGAACCCTCGACCACCTCCCGGTAGAGCGCGACGGCCGACTCGCGCGCGGGGGCGGACTCGGCGCTGAACGGGCTCAGGGGATTGCTGGGCTCCGCCGCGTGCTTGAAGAACTTCACCGCGAACTCGTGGTACGGCTCGGAGATCCGCACCCACTCCCGCAGCACGCCCCCGAGCCGTCCGGCGAAGGACCGCTCGGCGGCGAACACCTCGCGGCACGCCGCCTCGTGCGTCGCCTGCGCCCGGTCGTAGTACGCCTGGATCAGCTGCTCTTTGGACCTGAAGTAGTAGTAGGCGTTGCCCACCGACACGCCCGCCTCCGCGGCGATGGCGCGCATCGTGGTCGCCTCGTACCCCCGCTCCCTGAACAGCCGGAGGGCCGTCTCGACGATCAGCTCCCGTGTCTTCTCGGCCACGCTCGTCACTGTACGGGTCGGGCCCGCGTCCGGTCATGAACCGACAAGATGATCCACGCGTGGCGGCAAACCGCGCTACCGGCGCACGCGCGCCGACGGCGCGGCACTGTACCGCGCCGCGCCGTCAGAGGTGTGGGCAGACCTTACGCGAACTCGGTGGCGACCAGCGCCGCGATCTCGGCGGTGTTGAGCGCGGCGCCCTTGCGGAGGTTGTCGCCGCACAGGAACAGGTCGAGCGTGTTCGGGAAGTCGAGCGCCTGGCGGATCCGGCCGACGTACGTCGGGTCGGTGCCCACGACGTCCGCCGGGGTCGGAAACACGCCGTTCGCGGGGTCGTCGAGCACCACCACGGTCGGCGCGGCGTCCAGGAGCGCCCGGGCGCCCTCGACCGTGACCTCCCGCTCGAACGTCGCGTGGACGGCCAGCGAGTGGGTGGTCACCACCGGGACGCGGACGCAGGTCGCCGAGACCTTCAGGTCCGGGATGCCGAGGATCTTGCGCGACTCGTTGCGGACCTTGAGCTCCTCGGAGGTCCAGCCGCCGTCCTTGAGCGAGCCCGCCAGCGGCACCACGTTGAGCACCAGCGGGGCGGGGAACGGCGAGTCCGCCAGGTCGGGCACGGCCTTGCGCACGTCACCCGCGACGGTGCCCATCGTCCGGTCGCCGGCGACGGCCTCGATCTCGCTGTAGAGCCGCTCGGGCCCGGCCACCCCGGCCCCGGACACCGCCTGGTAGGAGGCCACGACCAGCTCGCGCAGGCCGTACTCGCGGTGCAGGGCGCCCATGGCGGCCATCATCGACAGCGTCGTGCAGTTGGGGTTCGAGATGATCCCCTTGGGCCGGTTGCGGGCCTGCTCGGGGTTGCACTCGGGCACCACGAGCGGCACGTCCGGGTCCATCCGGAAGGCGCCGGAGTTGTCCACGGCCACCGCGCCGCGCGAGGCGGCGATCGGCGCCCACTCGGCGGAGACCTCGTCCGGCACGTCGAACATCGCGATGTCGACGCCGTCGAACGCCTCCGGCGACAGCGCCCGGACGACGACGTCCTCGCCGCGCACGCTCAGCACCTTGCCCGCCGAGCGCGGCGAGGCGATCAGCCGGATCTCGCCGTACGCGTCGGACAGGTCGCGGCGGCTGGTCAGGATGTCGAGCATGACGGTGCCGACGGCACCGGTCGCGCCGACGACGGCGAGGGTGGGCTTGCGGCTCATCGTCCGGTACCTCCGTACACAACGGCCTCGACCTGGTCGGCGTCGAGGTCGAACGCGCGGTGGGCGGCGGCGACCGCGGTGTCCACCTCGTTCTGTCCCACGACGACGGAGATGCGGATCTCCGAGGTCGAGATCATCTCGATGTTCACCCCGGCGTCGGCCAGCGCGCCGAAGAACTTGGCGGTGACACCCGGGTGCGAGCGCATGCCCGCGCCGATCAGGGAGACCTTGCCGATCTGGTCGTCGTACAGCAGCGACTCGAACGCGACCTGGTTCTGGATCTTCTTCAGCGCCGTCAGGGCAGTCTGGCTGTCGTTGGCCGGCAGCGTGAAGGAGATGTCCGTGCGCCCGGTCGCCGCGGCCGACACGTTCTGCACGATCATGTCGATGTTGATCTCGGCGTCGGCCAGCGTGCGGAAGATGGCGGCGGCCTCTCCGACCTTGTCGGGCACCCCGACCACAGTGATCTTGGCCTCGCTCCGGTCGTGCGCGACCCCGGAGATGATGGGCTGCTCCACTTCGGTTCCTTCGCTGTAGGGGTCGGAGACGACCCAGGTGCCTTCCCTCGTGCTGAACGAGCTTCTGACGTGAATCGGCAGGTCGAACCTGCGGGCGTACTCCACGCAACGCAGGTGCAGGATCTTCGCCCCGCACGCCGCCATCTCCATGGCCTCGTCGTAGGAGATCCGCGGGATCTGCCGCGCCGTACGGACGATGCGGGGATCGGCGGTGTAGATGCCGTCCACGTCGGTGTAGATCTCGCAGACGTCCGCGCCGAGCGCCGCCGCGAGGGCGACGGCCGTGGTGTCGGAACCACCCCGGCCCAGCGTCGTGATGTCCTTGCTGTCCTGGGAGACGCCCTGGAACCCGGCCACGATCGCGATCTGACCGGCGTCGACGGCCTCCTGGATGCGGCTCGGCGTCACGTCGATGATGCGCGCCTTGCCGTGCGTCGAGTCGGTGATGACACCGGCCTGCGAGCCGGTGAAGCTGCGCGCCTCGTGACCCAGGTTGGCGATCGCCATCGCGAGCAGCGCCATGGAGATCCGCTCACCCGAGGTGAGCAGCATGTCGAGCTCGCGGCCGGGCGGCAGCGGCGACACCTGCTGGGCCAGGTCGAGCAGCTCGTCGGTGGTGTCGCCCATCGCGGACACCACGACGACGACGTCGTTGCCCGCTTTTTTCGTCGCGACGATCCGCTGGGCGACCCGCTTGATGCAGGACGCGTCGGCTACGGAGGAACCACCGTACTTTTGCACAACGAGCGCCACTGGAATCTCCAACGAATCAGGACGTGGAGCTCACAGTGTACTTGGACGTCCCAAACCGAGACCGGCAGCGACCAGCATGTGGACGGTCAGACCGCGGTGCCCTCTTCGACGACGTCGAGCCGGGTGTGCGCGACCAGCGCCTGCAGGGCCCGCAGCGCCGCACCGGCGTGGTTGCCCCAGGTGTTGAAGTAGGAGTACTGCCACCACCACAGCGCCTCGAGCGGACGGCCCGCCCGGTAGTGCCGCAGCCCGTGGATGAGGTCGGCCGCCACCGCCGTGAGGTCGTCCGACAGCCGGTACGGCGTGACGACGGTGTCCTTGTAGGGGTCGAACACCTCGGCGTAGTCGTCCACCGGGCCGAGCCGGGCGGCGAGAGCCGTACGGAGGGGGTCGATGTCGGGGTCGTCGCTCAGCGCGGGTTCGACGTTGCCCTGCAGGATCACGTCCTGGGCGGCCCCGAGCTGGGTGCCCGCGAGACTGACCTGGGCCACCTCCACCAGGAGAAGCGGCAGCGTCGCGTCGCCGCCCTCACCGCCGGCCAGGCGGGTGAGGCCGTCGATGAAGTTCTGCGCGTGTCCGGCGACGCGTGCGGCCAGGTCGTTCCACTCGTCAGACATCCAGCAGCCTCCGTCCTTCGAAAGCGCGGCCCAAAGTGACCTCGTCGGCGTACTCGAGATCACCGCCCACAGGCAGGCCGCTGGCCAGTCGGGTCACTTTCAATCCCAGGGGCTTGACGAGCCTGGCCAGGTAGGTGGCCGTCGCCTCGCCCTCGAGGTTCGGGTCGGTCGCGAGGATCAGCTCGGTCACCTGGCCGTCGGCCAGCCGGGTCATCAGCTCGCGGATCTTCAGGTCGTCCGGGCCGATGCCGTCGATCGGGCTGATCGCCCCGCCGAGCACGTGGTAGCGACCGCGGAACTCGCGGGTCCGCTCGATCGCCACCACGTCCTTCGACTCCTCGACCACGCAGATCACGTGCGGATCGCGCCGCTGGTCCCGGCAGATCCGGCACTCCTGCTCCTCGGCCACGTTGCCGCACACCCGGCAGAAGCGCACCTTCTCCTTCACTTCGAGCAGGGCGTGCGCGAGCCGCTTGACGTCGGCCGGGTCGGCCGCGAGGAGGTGGAACGCGATCCGCTGCGCGCTCTTGGGACCGACGCCGGGCAGCAGCCCGAGCTCGTCGATCAGGTTCTGGACGACCCCTTCGTACATGCTCTAGAACCCCGGCAGCTGACCGCCGAGGCCGCCCCCCAGTCCCTGCGCGAGCGGGCCCAGCTTCTCCTGCTGCAGCTCCCCCGCGGCGCGTACGGCGTCCCGAACGGCGGCGAGCACGAGGTCCGCGATCGTCTGCGCGGTCTCCTCCGGGTCGCTCGCGTCGATGGCCAGCGGGCTGATCTCGAGCTCGAGAAGCTCGCCGCTGCCGTTCACGGTGGCGACGACCAGGCCGCCCCCGGCGCTGCCCTCCACTTCGGCGTCGCTGAGCTCCTGCTGCGCGGTGACGAGCTGCTGCTGCATCAGCTGAGCCTGCTCCAGCAACTGCTGGAGGTTGACATCCCCTGGATTCACGATGGTTGCGCTCCTCAGCGTCCAGCGACATGTTCGTCGCGACCGAGCCTACGGTGTCGCCCCGGTTTCCGCACCGGCGCGGCGTGCGTGTTCCACGCGGGTCGCCGGCCTGTCGCGGGCGGACGGACACCGGTTACCCAACCAGTCTCCGTCCATGCGGCGGCCGTCCCTGCGGCGGGGAAGGCGCTCAGGAGTGATCGATCTCTTCGATGACGCGACCACCCAGCTCACGCTGGATCAGCGCCATGCCGGACAGCTCGCTCACGTCGGCGTCGTCGTCGTTGAGCGGGTCCACATCGTCGTCCGGACGTGCGGTCCCGCCCGTACGGGCCGGCACCGTCTCCGGCCAGGCCTGCCGGGGGCCCGTCTGGGCGGCGGCCCTGGCCGCCGAGCGCGCCGCGGCCAGGCCGGGACTCGGCGCGGACCGCGAGGCCGGTGACGGCGAGGACGGGGACGGGGAGGACGGGGACGGCGAGTCGTAGTCGTCGGACGGCGCGTCCGGCCACGACTCGTCGGTCGCCGCGGGCGCCGCGGCCTTCCGCTCCGGAGCCGGAGCGGGCGTGGCGCCCGTGGGCGGCATGGCCGCCGGAGCCGGCGTGGGCGGCGCGGCCGGTGCGGAGGGCTGAGCCGGGGGAGCCGGAGGAGGCGGCGCCGGCGTCTGCGGCGTCTGGGGCGCCGGCGGGCCCGACGGCCCGCGGGTGGCGGGACCGGCCGGGCCGGGTCCCGGGCCGCCGACCACCACGTCGACGCGCCAGGTGCCGCCGAGCACGTCGCCGAGCGCTGCGGCCACCACCTCGTCACGCTTGCCCTTGAGGAAGCCCTGCACGTCGCCAGGCTTCTCGAAGCCGACGGTGACGACGTTGCCCTCGACGCCGAGCAGCCTGCCCTGGGCGTTGAGGATCATCCAGGCCACCCGCTGGCGGTTCTTGATCGCTTCGAGCACCTGCGGCCAGGCCTGCTGCACCGGTCCTCCGCCCGCCGCGGGCGCCTGGGCCTGCGGCGCCTGCGAAGGCGGTGCGGCAGCCGACCCGGACCCGGGCCGTACGGGGGTGGGCCAGTCGTCCGCGCTCCGCGCGGCGGCCTGAACCTGCGGCGCGGGAGCCGGGGCGGGAGCCGGGGCCGCCGGAGCCGGGGCCGCCGGGGCCGTCGGCGCGGCCACTGCGGGGGCCGAAGGGGCCGCCGGTGCGGGCGCGGCGGTGTGGACACCGGCCGCGACGCCGCGCTCCAGCCGTTCGAGCCGCGTCAGCAGCGCCGCCTCGCCCTGGTCGGCCCCGGGCAGCAGCACGCGGGCACACATCAGTTCCAGCAGCAGGCGGGGTGAGGTCGCGCCGCGCATCTCGGTCAGTCCGGCGTTGAACACCTCGGCCGCCCGGGTCAGCTCGGCGGGGCCCATGGACGCCGCCTGCGCCTGGAGGCGCTCCAGTTCGTCGTCCGGCCGGTCGAGCAGGCCGCTGCCCGCCGCCTCGGGGACGTTGGACAGGATCACCAGGTCGCGGAAGCGTTCGAGCAGGTCCGTGGCGAAGCGGCGGGGGTCGTGACCGCCCTCGATCACCCGGTGCACGGCGTGGAACACGGCCGCGCCGTCCCGCTTGGCGAACGCGTCGACCACCTCGTCCAGCAGGTCGCCGTCGGTGTAGCCGAGCAGGGACACCGCCCGCTGGTAGGTGATGCCGGACTCGTCCGCGCCCGCGAGCAGCTGGTCGAGGATCGACAGCGTGTCCCGGGCCGAGCCCGCGCCCGCCCGTACGACCAGCGGTAACGCGGCCGGCTCGTACGGCACGGACTCGGAGTCGAGGATCTCCTCCATCAGCCGCTTCAAGGTGGCGGGCGGCATGAGCCGGAAGGGGTAGTGGTGGGTGCGGGACTTGATCGTCCCGATCACCTTCTCGGGCTCGGTGGTGGCGAAGACGAACTTGAGGTGCGGCGGCGGCTCCTCCACCAGCTTCAGCAGCGCGTTGAAGCCCTCACGGGTGACCATGTGGGCCTCGTCGATGATGTAGATCTTGTAGCGCGCCGAGACGGGGGCGAAGAAGGCCCGCTCACGCAGGTCGCGGGCGTCGTCCACGCCACCGTGGGACGCCGCGTCGATCTCGATCACGTCGAGGTGGCCCGGCCCGGTGGGGGCCAGCGCGACGCAGGACTCGCACTCGCCGCAGGGATCGGGCGTCGGACCCTTCTCGCAGTTCAGGGAGCGGGCGAGGATGCGGGCGCTGGAGGTCTTGCCGCAGCCGCGCGGGCCGCTGAAGAGATAGGCGTGGTGGATCCGGCCGCTGCGCAACGCCTGGCGCAGGGGGTCGGTGACGTGCTCCTGCCCCTTGACCTCGGCGAATGTCCCGGGTCTGTACTTGCGGTACAGCGCAAGACTCATGCCGCCTCCTCGGGGGGTCGACCCGGCCGGCGTTCCCGCTAACTGAAGAGACCCCTCGCACACCCGCCAGAGCCCGCTTATCCTTGCTGCCTTCCGGCCCTGGGGAGGTTCACAGGATGACGCCGCGCGAGGGGTCCTAGGACAGTCTAGCCACTCGACAGGTGTGCGCGGGCCGTGTCACGACACGTCGAAACCACGCGGGAAGTGAGCTAAGCTGTCCGACGGAGGATTCGCCTAGTTGGCCTAGGGCGCACGCTTGGAAAGCGTGTTGGGGGCAACCCCTCAGGAGTTCGAATCTCCTATCCTCCGCGCTTGGTTGAGCAGCAAGAACACGAAAGGCCCGGTCCATCCAACCGGGCCTTTCGTGTGTCCGGACCCCAGTCATGTGTCACCAGGGCACCGGACCGGCATCCTCGAAGAACCCGCCCGTCGGGCCGTCGTCGGGCAGGGTCGCGAGCCTGATCGCGATCGCCGCGCCCTGTTCGGGGGTGCGGACGCCGCGGAAACCGTTGAGGTCGGTCGCGCAGTAACCGGGGCAGGCGGCGTTGATCAGGATGTTCGTGTCGCGCAACTCCTTGGCGTACTGAACGGTGACGGCGTTGAGGAACGTCTTCGACGGCGCGTAGGCGACGGCGATCGGGCCCGTCTCGGCGCCGGGAGTGGTCTGCCGGGTGAGAGAACCGACGGCGCTGGACATGTTCACGATCCGCGGCGACGCCGAGCGGCGCAGCAGCGGCAGCATCGCGTTGGTGACGCGGATGACGCCGATCACGTTGGTCTCCACGGCGGCCCGCACCGCGGCGAGGTCGGCCGTGGTGGGCATCTGTGCCGCGCCGCCGGTTATCCCCGCGTTGTTGACGAGCACGTCGAGACGTCCCGCGCGCCCCTCGATCAGTGCGGCGGCGGCGGCCACGCTCGCGTCGTCGGTCACGTCGAGCGGCACGCCGAACGCGTCGACGCCCTCCGCGCGCAGCTTCTCCACCGCGGAATCCCGGCGCTCGTCGTCCCGGGCGCCGACGCCGACCCGCCAGCCGAGGGCGCCGAGGCCGGCCGCGATCTCGTATCCGATCCCCTTGTTCGCGCCGGTGACCAGCGCGATCGTCTGTTCGCTCATGCGTCTCATCCTGTCCGTGACCGCGCCGGAACCTCCAACACCGATCGGGTGGCCGGCGATACCTCCCGGGTATCAATCCCGGGCGCCCGGGAGATAGCGTGACGGCATGGAGACGCGAGAGCTGCGCTACTTCGTCGCCGTCGCCGAGGAACTGCACTTCGGGCGGGCCGCGCAGCGGCTCGGGATCGCGCAGCCGCCGCTGTCGCGGGCGATCGGTCAGCTCGAACGGCGGCTCGGGGTGGCGCTGCTGGAGCGCACCAGCCGCTCCGTCACGCTGACCGAGGCCGGGTCGGTGCTGCTGACCGAGGGCCGGGCGGCGCTCGACGCGGTCGAGGCCGCCGAGCGCCGTGCCCGCCGCGCCGCACTCGCCGCTGCCGGCAGCCCCGGCCTGGTCCTCGTCACGAAGGCCGGAGCGGCCGGCGACCTGCTGCCGAAGCTGCTCGACGCGTACGCCGCGGAGCCCGGCGCGGTCGCCGTCGACGTGCTCCTGTGCGGCATCGGCGAGCAGGAGCGGCTGCTGCGCGACGGGCGGGCCGACGTGGCGCTGCTGCACCGGCCGTTCGACTCGACGGCCGGGTTCGACGTGGAGGAGCTGCGCACGGAGGGGCAGGTCGTGGTCCTGCCGGCCGGGCATCCCCTCAGTGCCCGGGCACATCTGCGGATGGCCGACGTCACCGCGCTGCCCGGGCTGCCGATGCCACGCTGGCCCAGGCTCGACGGCACGTACCCGGACGGCCCCGGCCCGCAGGTCCGGGACCACGCGCAGCTTCTCCAGCTGATCGCGCTCGGCCGGGCCGCGGCGGTGCTGCCGGAGTCGTGCCGGGCCTTTCTCCACCCCGACCTCGCCGCTGTGCCGGTGCCGGACGCGCCGGCGGTGACGACGGTGATCGCCTGGCCGCCGCACAGCCGCTCCCGTGCCCTCGCCGGGCTGGTCCGGGCAGCCACCCGCCTCCAGCCGCCTTGCCTCGCGTCCACGTAGACAGGATCGTGGCCGGATGGAACATATGGACTTCCCTCGCTGGATCCACGGCTCCGAGTCGGCCAAGCACAACGCCGATCCGGACATCCAGGTGCACCGGTACGACGAGCACACCTTCGTCCTGCGCCAGAACAAGGCGATCAACTACGAGGCGCCCTTCATGTTCCTGCTGTTCGGGGATGCCCGGGCCCTCCTGCTGGACACCGGCGCGACCGCGTCCGCCCGGTTCTTCCCGCTGCGCCGGACCGTGGACGCCATCGTGCGGGGCTGGCTGGACGAGCACCCCCGCGAGGGCTATGGGCTTCTCGTCGCCCACACCCACGGCCACGGCGACCACATCGCCGGGGACGCCCAGTTCGCCGGCCGCCCGGACACGCTGATCGTCCATCCCGCGCCGGAGCGCGTACGCGAGTTCTTCGGCCTGGGCGACGACCTGGACGTGCCCGTCCCCCTCGATCTCGGCGGCCGCGTCCTGGACGTGCTGTCGAGCCCCGGGCACCACAGGTCGGCGGTGACCTTCTACGACCGGTCCACCGGCCTGCTGCTGACGGGGGACACGGTCTACCGCGGCCGGCTGTACGTCGAGGACTGGCCGGCGTTCGAGCGGACCATCGACCGCCTGGTGAGGTTCGCCGCGGACCGGCCGGTCACCCACGTGCTCGGCTGCCACATCGAGATGACGAACGTGCCCGGCGTGGACTACCCGATCCGCACCACCTACCAGCCCGACGAGCCGCCGCTGCAGATGACGGTCGGCCACCTGCGGGAGATCCGCGACGCGGTGACGGAGATCGGCGGACGCCCGGGCGTCCACGTCTATCCCGATTTCATCGTCTACGCCGGCTGATCCGCGAAAGTTTCAGCTCCGGCGGCCCGTCGTCGCACGCCCCGTCGGGGCGGCGGGCGCCGGCGGTTGACCACCGGTTCGTGGCTGGGACACTCCGGTCCTGCGGCCCGGACAGGCCCGGCCGACGGACTCTGGAGACACACACCCATGGCGATCTCCCGTAAGGCCGCGGCGCTCGCCGCCGCGTTCGCGCTCGTCCTGCCGGCTCCCGCGTCCGCGTCGCCACCGCCGAAGGCGCCGGGGACGCCGGTACGCACCGAGCCGCTGGCCGAGAGCCTCCGACTGGCGGGGGCGGGGACGTCGCTGGCGATCCGGTACCGGTCGACCGGCCACGACGGGCGGCCCACAGTGGTGAGCGGCACGCTGGCGCTGCCGGCCGGGCGCCCGCCGGCGGGCGGCTGGCCGGTCGTGAGCTTCGGTCACGGGTTCGGCGGGATCGCCGACGCCTGCGCCCCCTCCCATACGGGCCCGAGCCCCTGGGAGCGCGCCGTGCAGGAGACGCTGCTCGCGGCGGGCTACGCCGTGGCGGTGACCGACTACGAGGGGCTGGGCACACCCGGCGACAGCCCCGGCATCGACGGGCGGTCCGAGGCGTACGACCTCGTGGACATCGTCCGCGCCGCCCGCCACGTCGCGCCCGTGAGCCGGAACTGGGCGTCCGTCGGCTATTCGATGGGCGGGCACGCGGCCCTGTTCGCGGGCGCCCTCGCCGCCTCGTACGCCCCCTCGCTGCGGCACATGGGGACGATCGCGATGGCCCCGATCACGCAGTGGGGAGTGCAGACGGCAGACCCGGCGTTCCGGGACCCGGCGAAGCCGGTCAACCACACGATCCCCTACAACGGCCGCACGATGCCGCTGACGACCCCGGGCTTCCGGGCGGCGGACTGGTTCACCCCGAAAGGGCTCGAACTCGTCGACCTCGCCGGGCGGGCCTGCATCGGCGAGATGATCGAGGCGGTCGCCGGCCTCACCAACGGCGACGTGCTCAAGGACCCGGCGGCGGCCACCGACGCGTTCGGCCGGGCGCTGGCCGACGACGAGATCCCGGTGGCGCGCTATCCACGGCCGGTGTACGTCGTCCACGGCACCGAGGACGTCATCCCGATCGCGCTCAGCCGGATGACGGCCGGGCAGCTGCGCGCGGCGGGCACCGACGTCACGTTCGTCCCGGTGGAGGGCGCCGACCACATCACGCTGCTGCCGGCGATCGCCACGCGGGTGCGCGAGTGGACCGACCGGCTCTTCCGCCGCCGCTAAATCCAGCTCCGCAGCAGCATGCGGCTCAGCCAGGCGTCGTACGGCACGGGCACGGCGGTGAGCACGGGCGACAACCACCAGAAGTTCACCAGCGCGAGCAGCGTGAACGCGCCCACCAGCGCCGCGCCCGTGGACCGCCGGGCATTCGACGCGCCCGCCGGCCCGAGCACGAGCCCGCACGCCAGCACGATCGCGAGGATCATGAACGGCACCGCCGGGAGCAGATAGAACAGGTACATCGTGCGGTCGTCGGCCAGCGCGAAGTAGAACCACGGCAGCCAGCCCGCGGCGTACGCGAGCAGGACGGCCCCCGCCCGCCAGTCGCGGGTCGCCGCGTACCGGACCACCATCGCGAGCAGCGCGAGCAGCGCGGCGTACCAGATCACCGGGGTGCCGGTCCCGAGGATCGCCCGCGAGCAGGACGCCGCACCGCACGTGCCGGGGGGCGCCTGGTAGAAGAACAGGGTCGGCCGCAGCAGCAGCGGCCATCCCCAGGGGTCCGACTGGTAGTCGTGGTGCGCGCTCAGCCCCTGGTGGAAGCCGAACACCTGGCTCTGGTAGTCCACCAGCGAACGCAGCGAGTCGAAGACGAAGTAGGCCCAGCCGTTCGAGGTGGCACGGTCCCAGTTGCGGCCCCACCCGCCGGCCGAGGCGAACCATCCGGCGAACGACGCGACGTAGACGGCGAGCGGCACGGCCCCGAGCCAGGCGAGGCCCAGCGGCCAGTCGTGGCGGGCCGCCTGCCGGTACGGCCGGCGCAGGCCGACGGCGCGTCTTGCCCCGCAGTCCCAGACGAGGGTCATGATCGCGAATGCCACGGCGAACAGCAGACCGGTCCACTTGGTCGCCGCCGCCGCGCCCAGGCACAGACCGGCCGCCAGCCGCCAGGGCCGCGGGCCGAGCCGGGGGGCGGGCCCGGTCAGGGCGGAGGTGCGGTACCACTCCGTCAGGCGGGTGCGGGCCGCGTCCCGGTCGGCGACCAGGCAGGCGAAGCCCGCCAGCACCCAGAACGCGAGGAAGACGTCGAGCAGTGCCGAGCGCGACAGCACGAGGTGCAGGCCGTCCAGCGCCAGCAGCAGGCCGGCGAGGCAGCCGAGGAGGGTCGAGCGGGTCATCCGGCGGGCGGTCCGCGCCAGGACCAGCACGCTGAGCGTGCCCACGAGCGCGGCCGCGCACCGCCACCCGAAGGGCGTCGGGCCGAACAGCCACTCTCCCGCGCCGATCAGCCACTTGCCGAGCGGGGGGTGGGCGACATAGGCGCCGCACTCCTCGAACGTCCCGCACGTCTTGAAGACGTCCGTGCCGCCGCGCAGGATCGCCGGGTCGACGTCGTCGGCGAACTGCCGCTCGACGCCGAACCTGATCAGCGAGTAGGCGTCCTTGGCGTAGTAGGTCTCGTCGAAGACGAACGCGTGCGGGACGCCGAGCCGGTCGAACCGAAGGAACCCCCCGAAAGCGGCCACAACCAGCGGGCCGAGCCACCCCCGCCCGCCCGGCATCGGCGGCACCAGCCGGGGTAAGGCGCTGCGAGGCACCTGGTGATCCTAACTCGGCAAATCACGATGATCAGGGCAAGACGGATCCGGCATGGCAGGACCGCTGGCATGATCACCCCTATCCGGGGCAGTAGGCCCGGCGAGAGACGGGAACCCTACCGGGAGCGTCGCAGATGGATTTCGATGACCGAGCGCAGCTCGACACCTCACAGGTCGAGGACGTCGGCGGTGGAGGCGGCTTCCGCGGCGGAGGCCTGGCCATCGGCGGCGGAGCCGCCGGCATCATCGCCCTCATCGTGGCACTGATCTTCGGGATCAACCCCGGCAACATCACGGGCGGCGGGGGCGAGCCCGCCGGTCTGCAGCCGACCAGCGATCTGAGTCAGCAGTGCAAGACCGGCGCCGACGCCGACCAGTCGGAGAAGTGCCGGGTCGTGGGCGTCGTCAACAGCATCCAGAAGTACTGGAGCGAGCAGATCCAGGGGTACACCGGCGCGAAGACCACGCTGTTCTCCGGTGGGGTGCAGACCGGCTGCGGCGCCGCGGACTCCTCGGTCGGCCCCTTCTACTGCCCTCGTGACCAGCACGTCTACCTGGACCTGTCGTTCTTCGACGAGTTGCAGTCGCGGTTCGGGGCCAAGGGCGGCCCCTTCGCGCAGGCGTACGTGATCGCCCACGAGTACGGCCACCACGCGCAGGACCTGCTCGGCACGATGAACCGGGTCGGCCAGGACCAGGGCGCGGAGAGCGGCTCGGTGCGGCTCGAACTGCAGGCCGACTGCTACGCGGGTGTGTGGGCGAAGAACGCGGTGGACACCGGCTTCTACGCCGAGCCGTTCTCCGATGCCGACATCAAGGAGGCGCTCAGCGCCGCCGCGGCCGTCGGCGACGACCACATCCAGGAGCAGGCCCAGGGCAGGGTCAACCCGGACGCGTTCACGCACGGCACCTCGGCCCAGCGGACCAAGTGGTTCACGAACGGCTACTCCTCGGGTGACCCGGCACGCTGCGACACCTTCTCGGGCAGCATCTGAGCACCCCCCGGAGGAGCCTCGGACGCGAGTCTTTGCGCCGTCTTCTAAACTACGTACCGTGATCTTTAAGTTGGTCGGCGACGGACGGCCCTATCCCGAGCACGGATTGTCGTCCCGGGAGTGGGCGCAGATCCCGCCCAGGCAGGTCCGGCTCGACACGCTGATCACCACGAAGGCAGTGCTGGATTTGCACTCGTTGCTCGCCGCCGACTCGACCTTCTACGGCGACCTGTTCCCGCACGTGGTGCAGTGGCAGGGCGAGCTGTACCTGGAGGACGGCCTGCACCGGGCCCTGCGCGCCGCGCTGCACCAGCGTTCGGTGCTGCACGCCCGCGTGCTGGAGCTGCAGGCCTGACGGCGCAAGATCGGACTGTCTGACCGCTTCGGTAACCTTACGGTCATTTGACGTGACCTGATCCCGACAGAAGGGAGCCGGGCGGTGCTCGACGACGCCGGACTCCACGCCCTCCGCGAGGCGGCTCGGCTGTCTCCCGACAACCTTCCCCTGCGACGCCATCTCGCCGAGCAGCTTCTGGCGAAGGGCTACCTCGCCGAGGCCGAGGCCGAGTTCCGCGCCGCCCTCGTGCTGTCGCCCCAGGATCCGGACGTCGTCGCCGGCCTCGCCGAGGCCTTCGTACGGCAGAGCGCCCACGGCCCGGCACTTTCGGTGCTGGAACCGCTCCTGGCGGATCCCGGCCACGCGCCACGCCTCGGCGTGATCGCCGCCAGGGCGCTGCTGGGCGAGGGCGACGTGACCGGCGCGGCACGCCGGTACCACGACGCGGTCTCCCGCGACCCCTCGCTGTCCGACCCGGCTCTGGCCGCCCGGCTCGCGCCGCAGCCCGTCCCGTCCCCTCCGCCGCAGGCCGCCCCCTCCGGTGCGCCGTACGCGGGCGGAGGCGCCGACGCGGAGGTCGAGCGCTCCCGCGTCAGCTTCGCCGACGTGGCCGGCATGGAGGCGGTCAAGGACGCGCTGCGGATGAAGCTCCTGCTCCCCGTCCAGCAGCCCGAACTGTTCGCCGCGTTCGGCAAGCGGGCGGGCGGCGGCGTGCTGCTGTACGGCCCTCCCGGCGCGGGCAAGACGCACCTGGCCAGGGCGGCGGCGGGCGAGCTCGGCGCGGCGTTCGTCAACGTCGGGCTGGCCGACATCCTGGACATGTACATCGGCTCCAGCGAGCGCAACCTGCGGGCCATGTTCGAGATGGCCCGCCGCAACCGGCCGTGCGTGCTCTTCTTCGACGAGGTCGACGCGCTCGCCGCGCGCCGGTCGGACATGCGGCAGGCGCACCATCGGCAGCTGGTCAACCAGTTCCTCGCCGAACTCGACGGCGTGGACGAGAACGCCAACGAGGGCGTCCTGGTGCTGGCGGCCACCAACGCGCCCTGGTACATCGACGTGGCGTTTCGGCGTCCCGGGCGGTTCGACCAGCTGGTGTTCGTGCCGCCGCCCGACCCCGCGGCCCGCGCCGCCATCCTGCGCATCCTCTGCCGTGACAAACCGCTGGCCGAGATGGACTTCGACGCGGTGGCGAAGGTGACGGACGGGTTCGTGGGCGCGGACCTCAAGGGAGTGGTCGACCGCGCGGTGGAGACCAAGCTCCATCAGTCGATCACCGCCGGCCGTCCCCTCCCGCTGACGACGCACGACCTGCTCGCGGTGGCCCGGGCGACGCGGCCGACGGCCGTGAAGGAGTGGCTCGGGACGGCGCGCAACTACGTCCTGCACGCCAACGACTCCGGCGCCTGGGACGAGCTGATGCCCTGGATCGACGGCAAGCGCGGCAACGCCAAGTGGTGACCACGGCGGCGGCGCTCGATCGGGCGCGGACGCTGCTGGGGCTGAACCGCCCGGCGGAGGCCGAGCGGGAACTGCGCGGCCTGCTCGCCCAGGAGCCGGAGAACGTCGACGGGCACGCGTTCCTGTCCGTGGCGCTGACCCGGCAGGGCAGGGCGGCGGAGGCGATCGGCGAGGCCGCGGAGGCCGTACGGCTCGCCCCGGACCACTGGTTCCCGCACTACGTGAGCGGGCACGCGTACCACCGGGCGGGGTATCCGGACGAGGCCGTCGCCGCCGCGCGGACGTGCCTGGCGCTCCACCCCGAGCACGCGCCGGCGTGGGAACTGCTGGCCCGGGCGCACGTCCACGCCGAGCAGTGGCCGCAGGCGGCCGACGCGGCGCGCCGCGGGCTCGCCGTCGATCCCGAGAACGCCGGCCTGGCCGCCCTGCTCGCGGTGGCCCTGACCGGGCACGGCGACGCCGCCGGGGCGAAGGAGGCCGCCGGGCGGGCCCTGGGACTCGACCCCGAGAGCGCCCTGGCCCACCTCGCGCACGGCCGCGCGCAGCTCGCCTTCGGCTCGCCCGCCGAGGCCGCCCACGCGTTCCGCGAGGTGCTCCGCCTGTCTCCGGGGTTCGACCAGGCCAGGGACCTCCTGGTGGCGGCGCTCAAGCGGCGCAACCCGGTCTACCGCCTGCTCGCGCGGCTGCGCGGCAGGTTCTCGGGCGGATGGCGGATGCTGTTCCTGCTGCCCGCCGTGCCTCCCGTGATCGCCCTGTTCGTCCTCATCGCGCTGCTGCACTGGGCGGCCTGGGTCGCCGAAGCGGTCACCACCCTGCGCCTGGCCCGCGCCACGGCCACCCGGCTGCTCTTCGACGGCGGGCAGGCGCGCACGGCCCTCGTGTGCTGCTGCCTGCCGGCCGCCGGAGCGGCGCTGCTCGTCACGGGCGTGGCGACCGCCCAGGAGGCGGTGGGAGTGGCGGGCGCGGCGGTCATGGCGCTGGTCACCCCCGTGCAGGAGGCGGCGCACACGAGCGCGCCGCGCGCCCGCGCCGTCCTGTACGGCTACGCGATCCTCCTGGGACTGGCCGCCGCCCTGGCGGCGCTCCTGTCCTCCGCCACCGCCGCGCTGCTCGCCGCCTACGCCGGGCTGGCCGGGATCTGGGTGGCCGCGGGCGTACGGCGGCTGACCCGGACCCGGGCCACGAACGCCGTCTGACCTGACACCTGAGCTTTGACGGGCCCTGCGCTTTGACAGGCCCTGAGCTTTGACAGGCCCTGAACGCGGAAGAGCCGCCGGCCCCTGATCGGGATCGGCGGCTCTTCCGGCGAGCGGTGGAGGTGGGATTTGAACCCACGGTAGGTTGCCCTACACACGCTTTCGAGGCGTGCGCCCTCGGCCACTAGGCGACTCCACCGCGCAGCAGCTTACCGGACGAACACCACTGCGCGCGCATCCGTTTCCGTCCGCCCGCCCGGTCAGGCGCGGCGGCCCGAGAAGAAGTCGGTGAGCACGGCCGCGCACTCGGCGGCCAGCACGCCCATGACCACCTCGGGCCGGTGGTTGAGCCTGCGGTCCCGCAGGACGTCCCACAGCGATCCCGCGGCCCCGGCCTTCTCGTCCACCGCGCCGTACACCACGCGGTCCACCCGGGCGAGGACCGCGGCGCCGGCGCACATCGTGCAGGGTTCGAGCGTCACGACGAGGGTGCAGCCCGTCAGCCGCCAGTCGCCGGTCGCGGCCGCCGCCGCGCGCAGGGCGAGCACCTCGGCGTGAGCCGTGGGGTCGGCGCTCGCCTCGCGGTCGTTGCCCGCCGCGGCCAGCACCTCCTGCGGTGCCGCCGAGCCGGGCCGCGGCGGGCCGAGCACCACGGCGCCGACCGGCACCTCGCCGCGCCCGCCCGCCCGTACGGCCTCCGCCAGCGCCAGCCGCATGGCGGCCTCGTACGCCTCCGGCCGCGGCGAGCCGGTCACCGCAGGCGGTCGAGCTCGTCGGCGAAGCCGAGCCGTTCGGCGATGAGGGAGAGGATGTCGGCGGGCAGCACGCCCTCCTCCATGCTGAGCTCCACGAGCTCCTCCGCGCTCAGCGAGAAGTCACCGAGCAGCTCGAGGTCGCCCACCGGGCGGATGCCGAGGTCGGGCGCGTCCTTGTCCACCACGGCGCCGGCGAGCTCGGCGAAGATCTCCCCGAGCGGGTCGTTCTGCACGGCGTGCGCGTCGGAGATGTACACGCGAGGGTCGAGGTCGTCCTCATAACGGACGATCGCGAACCACTCGTCCTCGACCTCGACGCAGAGCAGGGCGAGCTCGTCGCCGCTCAGCCCGAGCGACTCCTGCAGGGCGTCGCTCAGGTCATCGGCGATCTCGGCCTCGCCGAGGTCGACCTCGGCGCCGCTCCAGCGGCCGTCGATGCGGGCGAAGCCGGCGGAGAAGAGGTTGGATCTGGAGGGCATTGCCGTCTCCCCAGGTCAGCCGATGGCGGCGTCGACGGCGCGTTCGAACGGCTGGGAGAAGCCCAGCCGCGCGGCGATGCTGGACAGGACCTCGTCCGGCAGCAGGTCGAGGTCGCCGGACAGCGCGCCCAGCTCCATCTCGTCGAGCCCGAGGTCGGCGAAGATGGACAGGTCCCCGGCGGGCAGCACGCTGTCGAGCTCCTCCTCCTCCTCGGGCACGGGCACGTCGAGGTACTCGAGAACCTGCTGCGCCAGCGGCCACTCCCAAGCGGCCGTGATGTCCGAGAGGAAGACGTCCACCTGCTCGCCGAAGACCCGTAACGCCACGAAGAAGTCATCCCCTACGGCGACCATGCCAATCGTGGTGCCCATGCTGGGGGTCTGGCGGAGGGCGTGAATGAGGCCGTCCAGATCGGAGGTGAGCGCCACCGGGAGCATCTCCGCCTCCCAGCGGTCCTCCTCGCGATAGACGACGATGGCGAAGTCAAGAGTGTCCACGTCTGTCATCGTCTTCCCCACCGCGCGCTCTTCACGCAGGCAATCGTTGCAGAATCGGAGTCCCACCGTACGGCGCTCACTCCAAATCGTGATCAAAGACTCAGCCGGCGTCGAGGGTTCGCCCAGGAGACGGTAACTTTTGTCCCCATGGAGACCCTCGTCGTCGACCACCCGCTCGTCGCCCACAAGCTCACCACCCTCCGCGACGTGCGGACCGACTCGCCGACGTTCCGCCGCCTGGCCGACGAGCTGGTCACCCTGCTCGCCTACGAGGCCACCAGGGACGTACGGGTCACCGACGTCACGGTCGACACGCCGCTCGCCCCCGCCAGCGGCGTACGGCTGGCGCGGCCCGCGCCGCTCGTGGTCCCGATCCTGCGCGCCGGGCTGGGGATGCTCGACGGGATGACCCGGCTCCTGCCGACCGCCGAAGTGGGTTTCCTCGGGATGATCCGCGACGAGTCCACGCTGCAGGCCCAGACGTACGCCACCCGGCTGCCGGAGGACCTGTCCGGCCGGCAGTGCTACGTGCTCGACCCGATGCTCGCGACGGGCGGCACCCTCGCCGCGGCGATCGACTTCCTGTTCGACCGCGGGGCCCGGGACGTCACCGCGATCTGCCTGCTGGCCGCCCCCGAGGGCGTCGCGTACCTGGACGAGGCGTTCCGCGGCGGCGACCGGCCGATCCGGGTGGTGACGGCGGCCCTCGACGAGCGGCTGAACGAGAACGGCTACATCGTGCCCGGGCTGGGCGACGCCGGCGACCGCCTGTACGGCGTCGTCTGAACTCCCTCCGGTCCGTATTGCCCCCGCTCTGATTTCCCCGCGGTTCGATTTCCCTTTCCTTTCCGCGCGGTCCGTCCACATCTCACCCTTGGTTACACTCCGCGCCCGGTAGGGTACTCACTGTGATGACGACGTCACCTCGCGCTCTCGCGAGCGGCGCGCCACCAGGGAGAGCGATGATCCAGCATCCGGCCGGCGAGCACTACGAACAGCTCGAGGCCCTGCTCAGGGACGAGTTCGCGGGGGTCCATCCGCCCGCGACGGTGACCCGGTGCGTTCAGGCCGCCCACCACGGCGCCATCGAGGTCACCGGACACGCGCACCCCGCACTGGTCGAGCGCATCGCGCGCAAGCACCTGCGGGTCCTGGCGACCGCCGCGGCGGAGCGGGGATGACGCCGTCGGTCTCTCAACCCGTTCGCGGTTAGCCGCTTTACCAAACGGGGCGTCTGGGTAATGTATTGGTCATGGGAGTGGTGACGGCGGTGCAAGCGAAGAAAGTCATCAAGTGGACGCTCATCGTGTCGGCAGGGTTCTACCTGCTCACAAGACCGACTGACGCGGCCCATACAGTCCACGGAGCCTTCAACGGAATCGTCAGCGCGGCCGACTCGATGGCGCAGTTCTTCGCCACCCTGACATGAGACTTGTGACCCACGGGGACTCCGCCCCGTCGTCGGTCAACCGTTACCTCCTCCCCCACGAACACCAAGTCATCATGGTGCGGCGCCACCCCGCCGTGCTCCTGCGCCCGGTCGCCGAGATCTTCGGTGGGCTCGTCCTCGCCGGAGTCCTCAGCAAGTTCCTCAGCGACAACGGGGCGAGCCAGGCCCTCGCCCTCGTCTGGTGGGCCTGGCTCCTCCTGCTGGTCCGCTTCGTATGGAAGGTCGCGGAGTGGTCGGTCGACTACTTCGTGGTCACCTCCCAGCGCATGCTTCTCACCACCGGCCTCATCACGCGCAAGGTCGCGATGATGCCCCTGAGCAAGGTCACCGACATGAGCTTCCAGCGCTCGCTCCTCGGCCGCATGCTCGGCTACGGCGAGTTCGTGATGGAGTCGGCCGGCCAGGATCAGGCCCTGCGCACCGTCCCCCACATCCCCTATCCCGAGACCTTGTACCTCGAGGTCTGTCAGATGATCTTCCCCAGCAAGGATGGGGACGACGACTGACGGCGATCCGACCGTCCGGTATCTCGTCACCGTGATCGAACCTTCACCGTCGTGATTCTTGACGGAGGGTTACACGATTCGGTCGCTTCGTGCCATTATGGCGACACTATTGACCCTTCCCCCGCCCTGTGAGATCAGATGCCGAGTCAGGGAACCATCGGTGACCGCGTCCGCGGATTGCGGTTGAGCAGGCGCATGTCGCAGGCCCAGTTGGCCGGACCCGACCTATCCGACAGTTACGTCTCACTCATCGAGTCCGGAAAGCGGACGCCAACGCCGGTCGTCGCCCGGTTGCTTGCCGAGCGGCTCGGTTGCACCACCGAGTTCCTGCTCCACGGGATAGAACCCCGGCAGCGCATCGACACCGAGCTCGGCCTCCGACATGCCGAGCTCGAGCTTTATCACGGCGATCCCGCCGTGGCCACCGACCGCTTCGGCGAGATCGTCAAGGCGGCGGGTGAGGACAACGCGATGCTCGCCGCCCACGCCCGGCTCGGTGTGGCGCGGGCGCTGGAGGCGCAGGGCCGCGTCGGCCGGGCCGTCGAGGCGTACGAGCGGCTGCGCCGCGAGGCCGCCGCGCACCCCGAGCGCCTCGCCGACCTGCCCTTGACCATCGCGCTGTGCCGTTGCTACCAGCGGGCAGGCGACCGGCTCCGGGCGCGGGACCTCGGCGCACACGCGCTCGGCCACGTCGACCGGCTCGGCGTGATCGAGGGCGAGCTGGCCGTGGAGCTGGCGCTGGCGCTCGTCGAGGCCGAGACCGGCCTGCCGTATGTCGAGCGGGTGCTGTCGACGGCGGGCCCGGAGCGCGCCGGCGACCGCAGCACCGAGATCCTCGCGCTGTGGCAGGCCAGCGTGACGGCGGCCGAAGGCGAGGACTCGGCGCTGGCCGTGCAGCTCGCCGAGGACGCTCTCGCCGCCGGCCGTCCGGCCCGGATCGCCGTCCGCCGCGCCCGCATCGCGATGCACTGGGCTCGCCTCACCGCGTCGAATCCCGAAGGCGCCGATTTGGACCGAGCCAACGCGCTCGCGCGCTCCGCGTCCGAGGTCTTCGCGGAGTTCCCGGCCGAACGGCAGGAGCACGCGCGGAGCCTCGTGGTGCTGAGTTCCGTACGGTTCCGGATCGGAGACACGGAATCCGCAGCCGAACTCGCCGATCGGGCACTGCATCTGTTGAACGGCGCCAAGGGGACCACCGCGGCCACCGCGAACATGGTTCTGGCCGAAATCGCGTTGGCACGGTCCGAAGATCCGGCTGCCCTGTTGGACCGGGCACACGACCTGCTGGACACCGTGACGCCCGACCGGGAGACCGCCCGGGCCTGGCGCATGCTCGGCGACCTCTGGGGCCAGGCCGGCGCCCTCGACCGGCAGTCAGGGGCATATCGTAGAGCCCTGGAAGCGGTCGGGATCCGGGTGAACATACCGGGCGCCATGAACACGACGGTGCTCGCTCGATAGTGCCGCGACCGACAAGATTTGCCTGGGGCAAAGATTGGCGGGAGGGGCACCAGCCTCCCGGGGCCTCCGAACTTGTTCTGGAGGCTCTGGAATAATAAGGGTCTACCACTCATTCCATCATCGGATGATTGGCAACCCAAAGGAGGCTGACGTGAGCCTGCGGACGGCGCAGCGGGCGTCTCTCGTGGACCAGGTGATCGACCAGCTCAAGGAGCAGATCACCTCCGGCTCATGGCAGATGCACGCCAAGATTCCCACCGAGACGGTGCTCGCCGAGCACCTCGGAGTCGGCAGGAACACGGTTCGTGAGGCGGTCCGCGCGCTGACCCACGCCGGGCTGCTCGAGTGCCGCCAGGGCGACGGGACCTACGTCCGGGCCACCAGCGAGCTGTCCGGCGCGATGGCCAGGCGCCTGCGGGCGGCCGAGCAGCTGGAGATCCTCGAGGTCCGTCGCGCCCTTGAGGTCGAGGCGGCCCGGCTCGCGGCGACGCGGCGGACCGAAGGCGACGTCGCGTCGATCGAGGCCGCGCTCGCCGCGCGGGAGAAGGCGTGGGCGGACGGCGACCCCGAGGCGTTCGTCGAATCCGACCTCGCCTTCCACGTGGCGGTCGTGGAGGCCACGCACAACAGGGTGCTGATCGACCTCTACGTCGACTTCTCGGCGGCGCTGCGAGCGAGCATCGCGGCGGCCGGCGGCTCCTTGGAGCAGAACTACATCCCCCACGACGCGATCGTGCGCGCGATCGTCGCCGGCGATGCCACCGCGGCCGAGCGGGCCGGCCACGCGTGCATGGAGCACATCCTCATCGCCCTCACCGACTCCGCCACCCTCACCTCCTGAGCCTCGCCTCCCCGAACCCCTCCCGCCCGGCGGGTCCGTTCCCCACGGCACCCGCGGGGCCCTTCAGGTGAGCGCGGTCAGCCGAGCCGCAGCGACATGACGAGGTAGCGGAACCCGGGGTCCTCCCCCTCATCGGTGATCAGCGCGGGACGGGTCGGGGATTCCAGGTGAATCCGCGCTCGCTCGGTCCCGACGCCTTCGAGCCCGTCGAGCAGGAAGTGGGGCTGGAAGGCGATCTCGATGTCCGGCCCATCGAGCTCGGCGTCCACGATCTCCGAGCCCCTGCCGATGTCGCCGCCCCCGGCCCTGATCTGCACCTGCCCCTGCGAGAACGACAGCCGGACCGCGGTGTTGCGCTCGGCGACCAGCACGACCCGCTTGACGGCCTCCACGAACGGCGCCACCGCCACGTCGGCGTGGATGCCCCACTCGCCGGTCAACCGGGACCGGTAGTCGATGAACTGGTCGTCCAGCAGACGCACGGTGGTCGTGCGGCCCTGGCTCTCGAAGCCGGCCACGTTGTCGCCGAGCCCGATCGCCACCTCGCCGCCGCGCAGCGACCGGGCCACCTCGACCAGGACCCGCGCCGGCACGACCACGCCGTGCCGCACGTCCTCCCGCTCGGGGTGCCACAGGAACTCGCTCGCGGCGATGCGGTAGCGGTCGGTGGCGGCCATCGCGACCCGGACGCCCTCGATGTCCACGCGGACGCCCGTCAGCATGGGCAGCGTGTCGTCACGGCTGGCCGCGGCCGCGACCTGGCGGATCGCGTCGGCGAACACGCCGCCGCCCACGGCGCCGACCTTCGGCGGCATCGGCGGCATCGCGGGAAAGTCCTCGTCGGGCATGGTGAGCAGATTGAACTCCACGCTGCCGCAGGCGAGCACCGCCTCGGACCCGCTCGTGGCGATCTCGACGGGCCGGGCGGGCAGGCTCCGGGTGATCTCGGCCAGGACCTTGCCGGGGATCAGCACCCGCCCCGGCTCGGCGACGTCGGCCTCGACGTCGGCCCGGGCCGACACGTCGTAGTCGAAGGCGGACACCCGCAGGTCGTCTCCCGCCTCCAGGAGCAGGCCCGCGAGAACGGGCACCGCGGGCCGGGCGGGCAGCACCCTGGCCGCCCACGCCACCGCGTCGGCCAGGACGTCGCGGTTCACCTGGAATTTCATGCCGACCTCCTGCCTGCGCCACGACTCGCTCCCAAGGTAGCGGGCCGCACCGACAATCCCCGTGGCGCTACTTGCTGTTGAGGAAGGCGAGCACCGCGAGGACCCTGCGGTTGTCGTCGTCGGAGGGCGCCAGTCCGAGCTTGGCGAAGATGCTCGCCGTGTGCTTGCCCACCGCGCTGTCACTGAGGAACAGCCGCTGCCCGATCGCCGCGTTGGACCTGCCCTCCGCCATCAGTTCCAGCACCTCGCGCTCCCTCGGGGTGAGCCGGCCGAGCGGTTCGTTGCGCGCGTTGCTCGCCAGGAGCCGGGCGATCACCTCGGGGTCCATCGCCGTTCCCCCGCCCGCGACCCGGCGTACGGCGTCGACGAACTGCTCGCCGTTGAACACCCGGTCCTTCAGCAGGTAGCCGACGCCGCCGGACCCGTCGGCCAGCAGCTCCCTCGCGTACAGCTGCTCGACGTGCTGGGACAGCACGAGAACCGGCAGGCCCGGCACCCGCCGCCGCGCGGCCAGGGCGGCCTGCAGGCCCTCGTCGGTGAAGGTCGGCGGGAGCCGTACGTCCACGACGGCCACGTCGGGACGCTCGCCGACCAGCGCGGCGAGCAGCTCCGGGCCGGACTCGACCGCCGCCACCACCTCGAAGCCGTGGGCGCGCAGCAGGGCGACCAGGCCCTCCCTCAGCAGGTGCAGGTCCTCCGCAAGCACTACCCGCACCCGCCGGCCTCCGTCTCCCTGCCCCGCATCGTCGTCGTCAGCGCGACGGCCAGCAGGCCGCCGCCGAGCGCAATCATGCCGACGATGACCGGCCACTGGAAGGGCTCGGGCACGTACAGGCCGAGGAACCAGGACTTCACCGGCGACCCCACCAGCTTGAACACCATCGCGACCAGCCCCTGCGGGAACAGCGCGATCGGCCACAGCGCCCAGCAGATCCGGCCGAAGTAGCGCCACGGTGACACCGGCGCCGACCGCACCCGGAACGCCCGGGGCAGCTCGATGACGGCCGTGGTCGGACCGCCCACAGGGCTGTTCACCGCGAGGACGCCGTCGAAGGCCCCGAGCCTGCGCTCGATGCCGTGCAGGCCGGTGCCGCGCTCGGGGTCCGCGCCGCCATGGCCGTCGTCGGTCACGGTCACGCGCAGCGCCGGGCCCTGCGCGCTCACGTCCACCCACACCTCGCTCGCGTCCCCGTGGCGAGCGGCGTTCGCCAGCAGCTCGCTGACCGCGAAGTACGCCGCCGACTCCAGCGGTGCGGAGGCGCGCTCCGGCAGGTCGACCGTGACGTGGACGCGCAGCGGACTGTCCAGGGCGAGGGCGCGTACGGCGTCACCGAGACCACGCTCGGCCAGCACCGGGGGATGGATGCCGCGCACCAGCCGCCGGAGCTCCTGCAGCGCGGTCGCCGAGGCCTCGCTCGCCTTGCCCAGCAGCGCCCTGGCGGCCTGCGGGTCGCTGTCCAGCAGCTGCTCGGCCGCGCCGATCGTCATGCCGATCGCGACGAGGCGGGCCTGGGCGCCGTCGTGCAGGTCGCGCTCGATCCGGCGCAGTTCGGCGGCCTGCGAGTCGACGACCTCGGTGCGCGCCGCGTCCAGGCGGCTGACCTGCTGGGCCAGCCTGGCCTTCTCGGTGGGCCCGAGCAGCGCGGCGGCGATCCTGCCGTGCGCCCGCACGGCCCACGGGGCGTACCAGTACGCGGTGCTCACCGCAAGCAGGATCCAGGCCGCGCCCAAAGGGTCGCCCGTGGCCAGGCGGACGGCGCCGTACGCGGTCGCGAGCAGCGGTGCGGCGACGAGCAGGCCGCCCATCCACAGATCCCCCATGAGGAAGGCGAAGTCGCGCCAGGTGGCCGGATCCTTGGTCATCCAGTTCCACCGCAGGTTGAAGGCCGGGATCGTGGGCTTCTTGTACAGGGTGCGGCCGTCCCGGTACCAGCCGTCGGCCTGCGGGACCGGTGGGGGCGGCGCGGGCAGATAGGGCTCGTCGATCGAGATGCCCGACCATCGCGCGGCCAGCCCCCGTTGCGTGCGGGTCACGGCCCGCGCGAGCCGTACGGCCGGCGGGAAGACGATCACCAGGCCGACCAGGAAGGTGAGCAGCATGGCGGTCAGCACCGCCAGGCCCGCGACCTGTCCCAGCAGGGCGAGGCCGGCGAGGGCGGCGCCCCTGCCGAGGGCGACGAGAGTCGGGCGAGCTGAGGTCATGCACCCAGTTTGCGGGCTTGCGCCGGGCCGGCACAGTGGCCCGAGCCACCCGATGGGGGTGGGGAAAAGTGCACCCCCACCGGGTTCGCAGGCGCATTCCGGGCCGCCCGCCCTCTTTCTAGCGTCGTCGGCATGGCAATCATCACCGTGGACCACCTCCGCAAGACGTACGGCACGCGGGTGGCGGTCGAGGACGTGTCGTTCTCCGTGAAGGAGGGCGAGGTCTTCGGCATCGTGGGCCGCAACGGGGCGGGGAAGACGACGACGGTCGAGTGCGTCGCCGGGCTGCGCACCCCCACCGCGGGCACGGTCACCGTGGACGCGGACCTGAAGGAACAGGTCGGCGTGCAACTTCAGGAGTGCTCGCTGCCCGACAAGATCCGGGTCGGGGAGGCGCTTGCGCTCTACGCCTCGTTCTACTCCCGCCCGGCCGATTGGCGGGCCCTGGCCGCGGAGGCCGGGCTCGACCTCCGCGTGCCCTTCGCGAAGCTGTCGGGCGGGCAGCGCCAGCGGTTGTCGGTCGCGCTCGCGCTGGTCGGAAACCCGCGCGTCGCGATACTCGACGAGCTCACGACCGGCCTCGACCCGCAGGCCCGCCGCGAGACGTGGGACCTGGTCACCCGGATCAGGGACCGCGGCGTGACGGTCCTGCTCGTGACCCACTTCATGGAAGAGGTGGAGCGCCTGTGCGACCGGGTCGCGGTCATCTCCCGGGGGCGCGTGCGGGCGGTGGACACGCCCGCCGGGCTCGTCGCCCGCACGGGCGGCGAGCAGCGCCTGGTCTTCCACACCGGCGAGCCCGTCGACGGCCTTCGGGCGCTGCCCGAGGTGACGTCCGTCACGGTGACCGGCGACGGGAACGGCGCGGAGGTCACGGTCACCGGCTCCGCCGACCTGCTGAGCGCCGTCACCGCCGTGCTGCCCGCGTCCCGGATGCGGGACCTGCGCCTGGAGCGCACCACCCTCGACGACGCGTTTCTCGTTCTCACCGGCCAGGAGGAGTCATGACCAAGGCGTTCGGAAAGCTCGCGGCGGTGGAGGCCCGGCTGTTCCTCCGCGAGCCCGCAGCCGTGTTCTTCGTGGTCGTGCTGCCGGTGGGCCTGCTGCTCGCGCTCGGCAGCACGATTCCCGGCTTCCGGGACGCCGACCCGTCGCTGGGCGGGCAGCGCTTCGTGGACGCGCCGTTCACGGGCATGATGATCCTGCTGTCGATCGTGACGCTCGCGCTCAGCGCGCTGCCGTCGGCCCTGGTGCTCTATCGGGAGCGCGGCGTGCTGCGGCGGATGTCCACCACGCCGGTACGGCCGGCGTCGCTGCTGTCCGCCCAGTTGCTCGTCAACGTGGCGGCGTCGGTGGTGGCGACCGCGCTGACGCTGGGTGTGGGCCACCTGGTCCTCGGGGTGCCGCTGCCCAAGGCGCCCTGGGCGTTCGCGATGGTCTTCGTCCTCGGCTCGGTCGCCATGCTCGCCCTCGGGCTGCTGCTCGCCTCCGTGGCACCGAACTCCCGGGTCGTCCAGGGCGCGGGGGCGGCCCTCATGTTCCCCCTGCTCTTCCTCGCGGGGATGTGGCTGCCCCGGGCGCTCATGCCCGAGGTCCTGCGCCGGATCAGCGACTTCACCCCCACCGGCGCCTTCGGCCAGGGCCTCGTGGACGCCCTGGGCGGGCACGCCCCGCAGCCGCTCCACCTCGCCGTACTGGCGGGCTGGGCACTGGCCGCCGGCCTCGCCGCGGCCCGCCTGTTCCGCTGGCACTAGCCCCCGCGGCCCCGCGGCTACCTCACGGGTAATCGCCGGGCCGTTCGGCGAGCGGATAGCGTCGGTGTCGTGACCGTCGCCACGCTTCATCAACGGCCGTTCGGCGAGCTCCTGCGTCAGTGGCGCGAGCACCGGCGGCTGAGCCAGCTCGACCTGTCCAACCAGGCCGAGATCTCCACGCGGCACATCAGCTTCCTGGAGACCGGCCGGGCCACCCCCAGCCGCGACATGGTGCTCCACCTCGCCGAGCATCTCGATCTTCCGCTCCGCGAGCGCAACCACCTGCTGCTGGCCGCCGGATACGCCCCCGTCTACACCGAGTCGCCGCTCGACTCGCCGGGCATGGCCGCGGTGTACGACGCGGTCCGGCGGCTGCTGTCGGCCCACGACCCCTATCCGGCCGTGGTGGTGGACCGCGCCTGGGACCTCGTCGACGCCAACGAGGGCATCTCCCTGCTCGCCGAGGGGATCGACCCCGACCTGCTGAGCAACGTGCTGCGGGCGAGCCTGCACCCGGAAGGGCTCGCCCCGCACATCCTCAACCTCGGCGAGTGGCGGGCGCACCTGCTCGGGCGGCTGCGCCGGCAGATCACGCTCACCGCCGATCCCCGGCTCTCCGAGCTGTACGCCGAGCTGCGCGACTACCCCTGCGACCAGCCCGAGCCCGAAGTGGAGCTGCCCGGCCCCGGGGACATCCTGGTGCCGCTGCGGGTGCGGCGGGGCGGGCGGGAGCTGTCGTTCTTCAGCATCGTGGCGACCTTCGGCACCCCGCTCGACATCACGGTCTCCGAGCTGGCCATCGAGTCGTTCTATCCGGCCGACGCCGCGACGGCCGCCGTCCTCCTTTCGTGATCAACCGGCGTCCGCCCGGCGATGCGGCCCTGCCACAATTCCCCCATCGAGCCAGACCCGAATGAAGGGGAGGCCGGGGTGGGGGGAGGGCAGGGTGCCCACACGGGTGCTGACCAACACGTTCCACGTGAACGCCGCGCCGGAGGATGTCTTCGAGCACCTCACGGCGCCCGAGAGCTACGTAGGCCTGTCGCCGCTCGTGGTGGCCGTGCGTGACGTCGACCGGTCCGAGCCGGGGGTCGTGCGGTACACCTCCGTCGAGCGGTTCCGCTTCCTCGGCCTGTCGTACGACAACCCGATCGCCGTCACGCTGCTGACCGAGCGCACGGCCGGGGGCCTGTCCGTACGCGGGCAGGTGCGCAGCCCCGGTGGCGTACAGCTGGGATACCGGTTCGACCTGTCCCCGCAGGACGGCGGCACCCGGATGGACGACCGGCTGGACGTGAGCGCGTCCCGGTTGCTGCTGGGCTTCGCGGCGGGCCAGGCACGTAAGGTCCAGCTCGCCCGGGCCCGGATCCTCGCGGAACGGCTCTCCGGGAGGTCTGCGAACGGCTCCTGAACGGCGTCACCCGCCCCGAGGGTCCGTCGCCACGTTTCGCCACCCTGACCGCTGCCCTCTCGCGTGAGAAGCTGGAGTCCCCACCATCGCCCGGAGGTAGCACATGCTCGTGCTGGCGCACGTCAGCGACATCCACATCGACGGAAGCGAGCGGAACACCTCGCGCGCCGCACGCGCGCTCACCTATGCCCGTTCGCTGCGGCCCGACGCCATCGTGCTCACCGGCGACCTGGCGGACCACGGCGCGATGGAGGAGTACGAGATCGTCCGCGAGCTGCTCTCCGGCGACGACGTGCCGCTCGTGCTGTGCCCCGGCAACCACGACGCGCGCGGCCACCTCCGCAAGGTCCTGCTGGAGCAGGACGGCGACCACCCGGTCAACCAGGCGCTCAACCTCGACCATGCGACGATCGCGCTGTGCGACTCCAGCATCCCCGGCCGGCCCGAGGGCGCGCTGGACGACGACACCCTGGCCTGGCTCGACTCCGTGCTCGCCGCCACGCCCGGCGTGCCGGCCTTCGTCGGCATGCATCACCCCGCCGTCCCGCTCGGCATCCCGTACGTCGACGGGATCCGGCTCGGGCGGCCGGAAGGGCTGGCCGAGGTCCTGGGCCGCCACCCGCACGCCATCGCGGTGCTGGCCGGGCACGCCCACACGGCCGCGGCCACGACGTTCGCCGGGCTGCCGCTGCTGGTCGCGCCGGGAGTGGTCAGCACCGCGCTGCTGCCGTCCGAGACTTCGGCACACCCGCCGGTCGACCACGACCTGCCGCCGGCCATCGCCCTGCACGTGCTCGACGACGGCCGGATCATCACGCACTACCGGCCCGTGCCCTGACGACCCGTGCCCTGACGACCCGTCAGGCGTCCGGAATCCACGAGCCGTGGAACCCGGCGGGCACCCGGCGCGGCAGCCGTACGGACGCCACCCGGGCCAGGTCCGACGCGTCGAGCACCAGCAGCTCCGCGCCGTGCTCGGTGCCCGCGATCGACAGCAGCCAGCCCTCGTCCTCGGCCTTCGCGTCCGAGGCGGGGACGAACACGGCCTCGCCGGGCGCGCGCTCGCCGGTCTCGTGCGCCCGGCTCACGCCGGTCGCGGTGTCGTACTTCAGGATCGCGCCCTTGCTGACGGCATAGATGTAACGGCTGGTCAGACCGGTGCGCGCCTCGTTGATCGTGGGAAACTCGACGTCCAGGTCGTCGAGCTGCTCGTCCTTGGCGACACCGGTGGCGGGGTCGAGGATCCAGCGGTGCAGGGCGGCGCCCCCGGTGTGGGCGGCCGGGTTGGCCGTGCCGCCGATGGTCGGCCAGAAGCCGCAGAACGCCCCCGGCGAGTAGCGCACGGCGTCGACGAGGACGCGCCCGTGCTCGTCCTCGCTCGCGTTGCCCACGTGGAAGACGTAGCAGGGGTCGATCTCGAACCACCGCACGTCGCCGGTCCTGCGGCTCATCACGCCCAGCCGCGCGCCGTAGGAGTCGTCCCACCGGTACGGCATGCCCCGGCCCACCAGGTCGAAGTCGAAGACGACCGGCAGGTCGAGCCACACCACGTGGTTCTCGGTGATCGCGAAGTCGTGGGCCATGGTCGGCCCGGGCACGTCCACCGGCCGGCTCTCCACCAGTTCGCCGCCCGCGGACAGGCGGTGGTAGGTGAGGTAGGGCTCGGCCCAGCCGTACCCGAAGAAGTGCAGCTCCCCGGTGACCGGGTCCTCCTTCGGGTGCGCGGTCATCGCCGTGGCCAGCCGCCCGCCGAAGTCGCACGGGCCGACCGTGTCGAGCTCCGGCGTCATCACGTACGGCAGGCCGTTCTCCACCAGCGCGAGGATCTTGTCGGCGTGCCGGATGACGTGCGTGTTGGCGGGAACGGCGGCGAGGTCCACGCCGCGCTCGTGCACGTAGGGCGCGCCGTCGAAGCGGGTGGTGCGCACCCAGCGGTTGCGGTACCACTCGGCCCGCCCGTCGCGCAGCCGGATGCCGTGGATCATGCCGTGGCCGACGAACCAGTGCCCCGGGTCCTCCCCGGGACGGGGGTTGGGGCCGTTGCGGAAGTAGCGGCCGGTGAGCTCGGGCGGCAGGGTCCCCTCGACGGGCAGGTCGAGGGCGTCGATCTCGTCGGGGACCGGGGCGAGGCGGCCGGTCAGGTAGGAGGCGGTCGGCTCTGTCATGTCGGGGGACTCCCTTCAGGCGGCGTAGCGGGCGCTTCAGGCGGCGTAACGGGCGCGGACGATCTGGGGGTAGCGGATGGTGAACAGGGCCGGCAGGGCGAAGCCGCAGACCTTCACCGCGATGATCGCGGCGGTGGCGTGCGGGGCCAGGGCGAACAGCAGGGCGAGGCCGGCCGCGTTCAGCGTGAACCCGGCGGCCCACACGGCGGTGATGACGGCGTTGACCCGCTGGAACAGCGGGGTCGCGTGCACCTCGGCGGGGGTGGTCCGGCGGGCGATGCCCAGCGTGAACGGCTTGCCGATGGCCAGCGACCCCCAGGCGGTGAGGGCCAGCCAGGCCACCGACACGGCCGGGCCGTACTCGCCGAAGGGCGCCGGCGAGACCGTGAACGCGATGAGCGTGAGACCGGCGAAGAAGACCCCCGAGCTCAGCTCGATGACCAACTCGTCCCAGCCGCGCCCCGCCCGGCGGTCGGCCGCGAGCAGCACGACCGAGACGAGGAGCGCGGCCGCGGCACCGATCCTGGCCTCACCGTTCGTGCTGAGGACGGCGAAGGCGATCCAGGGGAGGAAGGTGAGGACGTAACGGAGCACCGGGGGATTCCTTAGGTTCGACGTTCCATAAGTGACATGTCGAAAGTAGAACCTCCACTGGCGACATGTCAACACAGGAATGTACGATCGGACCCATGAGCCTTCGTCACGCCATGCTCGGCCTGCTCTCGGCCGGGCCCGCCAGCGGGTACGACCTGCTGAAGACCTTCGAGATCTCCCTGGCCAGCGTCTGGCCCGCCACCCAGAGCCAGCTCTACGCCGAGCTCGGCCGGCTGTCGAAGGAGGGCCTGGTGCGGGTCGTCGCGGAGGGCCCGCGCGGGCGCAAGGAGTACGAGATCACCGAGGAGGGTCACGCCGAGCTGCGCCACTGGCTCGTCGAGGTGTCACCCAACCAGACCCGGCGCAGCGACATGCTGCTGCGTGTCTTCTTCCTCGACCAGGTCGACGCCGAGGCCGCCCGCGGCTACCTGGAGCGGCTGGCCGAGCGGGCCGTCCACGAGCACGACCAGCTCCGCGGCATCCGCGAGTTCGTCATCAGCGAGGGCGACGACGCGCTGCGCCTGTACGGCGACATCGCGCTGGAGTGGGGTCTGCGCCTGACCGCCGCGCAGCGCGACTGGGCCGAGTGGGCGGCCGCCCGGGTGGCGGCGCTGGAGCAGCAGAAAGCCGGGCACACCACGGCCGAGTGACGAAACCTCCACGGGCCCGGCGGCGTCCGACGCCCCGCGCCGCCGCGCCTCGGGCGCTGCGGGCCGGCCGGGCGCCTCGGCCCGGTCGTCAGTGGGTGGCCATGTCGACGAAGCGGCTGTAGTGGCCCTGGAAGGCCACCGTGACCGTGGCCGTCGGGCCGTTACGGTGCTTGGCCACGATCAGGTCCGCCTCGCCAGCACGCGGTGACTCCCGCTCGTACGCGTCCTCCCGGTGCAGCAGGATGACCATGTCGGCGTCCTGCTCGATGGACCCCGATTCACGCAGGTCCGACACCTGTGGGCGCTTGTCCGTACGCTGCTCGGGACCACGGTTGAGCTGGGAGATCGCGATGACCGGCACCTCCAGCTCCTTGGCCAGCAGCTTCAGGGCCCGGGACAGCTCGGAGACCTCCTGCTGGCGGCTCTCGGTCTTCTTGGGCGAGCTCATGAGCTGGAGATAGTCGACGATCACGAAGCGCAGGTCGTGACGCTGCTTCAGGCGGCGGCACTTCGCCCGGATCTCCATCATCGACATGTTCGGGGAGTCGTCGATGAACAGCGGCGCCTCGGCGACCTCGCCCATCCGGCGGGCCATCCGCGTCCAGTCGTCGTCGCTCATCATGCCCGAGCGCATGGTGTGCAGCGCCACCCGCGCCTCGGCCGACAGCAGACGCATGGTGATCTCGTTGCGCGACATCTCCAGCGAGAAGATGACCGTGGTCATCCCATGCTTGATCGCCGCGGATCGGGCGAAATCCAGACCTAGGGTGCTTTTTCCGATTGCGGGACGGGCGGCCACGACGATCATCTGGCCGGGGTGGAGGCCGTTCGTCAGGGCGTCGAGGTCCTGGAAGCCGGTCGGGACGCCGACCATCTGTCCGCCCCGGCTGCCGATGGCCTCGATCTCGTCCAGCGCCGACGGCATGATCTCCGCCAGCGGGAGGTAGTCCTCGGAGGTGCGGCGCTCAGTGACCTTGTAGATCTCGGCCTGGGCGCGGTCGACCAGGTCGTCGACCTCCTCGCCCTGGCCGCCGTACCCGTAGGAGACGATGCGGGTGCCCGCCTCGATGAGGCGGCGCAGGACGGCCTGCTCCCGGACGATCTTCGCGTAGTAGCCGGCGTTCGCGGCAGTGGGCACGATCGCGGTCAGCGTGTGCAGGTAGGCGCCGCCGCCGACGCGGGCGACCTCGCCGCGCTTTTGCAGCTCGTCGAAGACGGTCACCGAGTCGGCGGGCTCGCCCCGGCCGTACAGGTCGGTGATCACTTCGAAGACGATCTGATGGGCGGGCCGGTAGAAGTCGTCGGCGCGCAGCACCTCGATCACGTCGGCGATGGCGTCCTTGGACAGCAGCATGCCGCCCAGCACCGACTGCTCGGCCTCGATGTTGTGCGGCGGCGTCCGCTCGAACATCGAGTCGGAGCCTCCCGGTCCCCCCGGGAAGTCGAGCACGCTCACCTCACACCCCCTGCCCGGTGGTCACAGCATCACCAACCCGGTGCGCAAGTCTCCCCAAGCGCAGGGGTGAGCGGCAACTTGACCAGTGGACAACCCTGTGGACAACGTGTGCAGTCCGTGCGTGCGACATGTGAAAACCCTGGGGACGACCCTGTGGACAGAGATGTGGCCGCAGCCCGGAAGCCCGCTCCCACCTGGGATTTCGGTATCCACGGCCTGTGGAAGGAAGAAACTCATCGAAGTTTTTGATACCGATCGAGCATGGCTCCGTAAGCCGCAAAATAGGCTTATGCCACTTACCTCCGGAACGGGACACGGCCGTGCCCACGACAGGGAGATCCTCAGGCTCGCGATCCCGGCGTTCGGGGCACTGGTAGCCGAGCCGCTCTTCCTGCTCACCGACTCCGCCATCGTCGGCCACCTCCCCGATCCTGCGCTCGGCGCTCTCGGCGTGGCCAGCGCGGCCCTGTCCGCTCTCGTCGGGCTGTGCGTGTTCCTCGCGTACGCCACCACGGCCGCGGTCGCACGGCGGCTGGGGGCGGGGGACGTCAGGCAGGCGATGCGCCAGGGGATGGACGGCCTGTGGCTGGCCGCGATCATCGGTCTGGCCGTCAGCGTGGCGTGCTGGCCTCTTGCTCCGTTTATCGTACACCTGTTCGGAGCGACGGGCGAGCTCGCCGCGCAGGCCGTCACCTATCTGCGCATCAGCCTCCTGGGCACCCCCGGCATGCTGCTGATCCTCGCCGGCACCGGCGTGCTGCGCGGGCTGCAGGACACCCGAACGCCGCTGGCCGTGTCCGTCGCGTCGTTCGCGCTCAACGGCCTGCTCAACATCTGGTTCGTGCTCGGCCTGGGCTGGGGGATCGCCGGGTCGGCCTGGGGCACGGTCGTCGCCCAGTCCCTGGCCGCCGCTACCTACCTCACGCTGGTCGTGCGGACCGCCCGCGCGCACGGCGCCTCGCTGCTGCCCGACCTCCCCGGGGTGCGGGCCGCGGGCGCCGCCGGGTTCGCCCTGGTCGTGCGTACGGCATGCCTGCAGGCCGTGCTGCTGGTCGCGACTTCGCTCGCCACCCGGATGGGCGACGACCAGATCGGCGCGCACACGATCGCCGCCCGGATCTGGACGTTCCTCGCCTTCGCCCTCGACGCCATCGCCATCGCGGGGCAGGCCATCACGGGCCGGGCGCTGGGCGCGGGCGACACCGAGCGCACCCGCGCGGCCACCCGGCGCATGGTCATCTGGGGCGTCGCGTGCGGCGTCGTCTTCTGCGCCGCCGTCCTGCTGGCGCGCCCGCTGGTCCCCGCCCTGTTCGACGCGCAGGGCGAGACGGCCGCCGAGCTGCTCGCCGTGCTGTGGCCGGTCGCGCTGCTGCAGCCGGTCGCGGGCGTCGTGTTCGTCCTGGACGGGGTCCTCATCGGGGCGGGCGACCAGCGCTACCTGGCCTGGGCGGGGCTGTGGACGACGCTGGCCTACCTGCCGTTCGCCGCCGTCGCCGGCAGCCTGGTCGGCCTGTGGCTCGCGCTCGGCGCCTGGATGGCCGCCCGGCTCGTCACGCTCTCCCTCCGCGCGTACGGAACCGCCTGGATGGTCACCGGGGCCTCGCGGACCGCCGCCTGATCTCACATGCGGCGGGCCTCCAGCACGCGCTGGAGGAACGCCCGGGTGCGAGGGTGCTCCGGCGAGCTGAAGATCTGCTCGGGCGGACCGCTCTCCAGCAGCACGCCACCCTCCAGGAAGCACACGGTGTCGGCGATGTCCCGGGCGAAGCCCATCTCGTGAGTGGCCAGGATCATCGTCATCCCGGTCTCCTTGAGCTCGCGGATCACGCCGAGCACCTCGGTGACCAGCGTGGGGTCGAGCGCGGAGGTGACCTCGTCGAGCAGGAGCAGGCGGGGGCCGGTCGCGACCGCGCGGATGACGGCCACCCGCTGCTGCTGACCACCGGACAGGCGGTCGGGATACTCCCCCGCCTTGTCGGCCAGCCCGAACCGGTCGAGCAGCTCCCGTGCCCGGGCCTCGGCCTCCTCCGGCCGCACGCCGTGCACCTTGCGCGGCGCGAGCGTGATGTTGTCGAGCACGGTCATGTGCGGGAACAGGTTGTAGGCCTGGAACACCATCCCGATGCGGCGGCGGACGTCGTCCGCGTCGGTGCGGACGTCGGTGATCTCGGTGCCGTCGAGGTAGACGGCACCGTCGTCGATCGACTCCAGCAGGTTGACGCAGCGCAGCAGCGTCGACTTGCCCGAGCCGGAGGCTCCGATCAGGCAGACCACCTCGTGCGGCGCGACCTCCAGGTCAATGCCGCGCAGCACGCTCAGCCCGTGATAGTGCTTCCAGACGCCCTCGACCTTGAGCAGGCTCATGCCGTTCCGCCTCCCGTCTGGCGCCGGACGGCCCGGGCGGCGAGATGATCGGTGAACCGGGCCATCGGCACCGTCAGCGCGATGAACAGCAGCGCGGCCGCCAGATAGGGCGTGTAGTTGAAGTCGTATTGGGCATGGATCCCGGCCTGCCGCAGCGCCTCCAGTGGGCCGATCACGGAGACCAGAGCGGTGTCCTTCTGGAGCGAGACGAAGTCGTTGAGCAACGGCGGAACCACCCGGCGCACCGCCTGCGGCAGCACCACATAACGCAGGGTCTGCCCTTGTGTGAGCGCCAGCGACCGCGCCGCCGCCCGCTGGCTCGGGTGCACCGACTCGATCCCCGCACGGAATACCTCCGCGACGTACGCGCTGTAAGACAGCACCAGCGCGATGATGCCGAGCGTGACCGGGTCGCGCGGCGTGCCCTGCAGTTCGAGTGCCGGGATGCCGAACCCGACCAGGTAGATGAGCAGGATGGTCGGGATGCCGCGGAAGACGTCGGTGTAGAGCACGGCGAGCGCGCGCAGCGGGAAGAACACCGGCGCCCGCAGGCCGCGGACCAGCGCGACGAGGAGCCCCAGCACCAGGATGAACACCTCGGCGACGAGGAACATCTCGATGTTGAGCAGGAACCCGCGCAGCACGTCGGGCAGTGCCTTCGCGAACGCCTCGGGACTGAAGAAGGTCGCCTGCACCCGCGGCCAGCCGGGCGACTTGGTGATCACGACGACCAGGGCGACCACCACGACGATCGTGGACGCGGTGGCGACCGAGACCGACCGCCGCCCGCGGGCGCGCAGCTCCGCCTCCCGGCGACGCTGCCGCTCGCTCTTCACCCACAAGGGCGAGCCGGCGGCCTCCCCCTCGGTCACTTCAGCTCCGGCGCGCCCGCGGCGGCGGTCAGCCACTGGCTTTCGATCTGCGCGAGGTGACCGGACGACTTCAGCTCACCGAGCGCCTTGTCCACGCAGCTCACCAGCGGGCTGCCCTTCTGGAACAGCAGGCCGAACTCCTCGGGCTGCCCGCCGTTCGCGGCGAACTGGCCCACGATTTTCGAGCCCTCCACCTGGGCGGCGGTGACGTAGAAGGCGGTCGGCAGGTCGACGACGATGGCGTCGATCTGCTTGTTCTTCAGCGCGTTGACCGCGTCGACCTGCTGGTTGAACACGCTCGGGTCCTTGGCGGGCTGGATGACCGACCGCACCGCCTCCAGCGCGGTGGTGCCGGCCTGCACGCCGATCTTGGCGTCCTTGAGCTCGGCGAGGCTCGTGGCGGAGGCGAACTTCGTGCCGCCGAGGGCCACCACGCTCTGCTTGACCGTGTAGTAGCCCTGACTGAAGTCGACGGCCTTGGCCCGGCTGGGGGTGATGGAGACCTGGTTGACGTCGAAGTCGAACTGCTTGGGCCCTGGGGCGAACGACGAGTCGAACGGCACGACCGTCCAGGCGACCTCGTCCTTGGTGAAGCCCATCTTCTCGGCCACCGCGTAGGCGACCGCGCTCTCGAAGCCCTGCCCGTTGGCGGGATCGTCATCCTTGAACCACGGCTCGTACGCCGGCTTGTCGGTGCCGATCGTGAGCTTGCCCGGGGTGGTGAGCTTCAGGCTCTCCTTGGCGCACGCGTTCGCGGCCGCGGATCCGGCCGGGCTCGCGGCGCCGCTCGCGGTGGTGGAGGTGTCGTTCGCCGGTGCGCAGGCGGCGGCCGCCAGCACAAGGGCGCCGGACGCCAGCAGGAGAGTAGGACGGCGCATCACAGCCTCCATCGGGGGGACTTACCACGAAATCCGCTGAATCGGACGGCAAGATACTAGCGTTCCGTATAACCCTTGTTTACCTGAGGGGAATCTCCCCCGCCTCGGCGGAACCGCGAAGGGCCCCTCTCCGACGTGCGGAGAAGGGCCCTCGACGGACTGCTGCGGGTGTCAGCCCGCGACCACCTCGACATCGAGGGTGGCGGCGACCTCCGGGTGCAGCCGGACGCTCACCTTGTGGGTGCCGACGCTCTTGATCGCGTTACCGATCTCGATGCGACGGCGGTCGAGCTGCGGACCGCCGGCGGCCTTGACGGCCTCGGCGATGTCGCCGGTCGTGATCGAGCCGAACAGCCGGCCCGACTCGCCCGCGCGGGTCTTGAGCCGCACCTTGAGGGCGCCGAGCTGGCCGGCGACCTCCTTGGCGGAGCCCAGGTCACGGATCTCGCGGGCGGCACGCGCCTTCTTCAGCGAGGCGACCTGCGACTCGGCGCCGCGGGTCCACCGGATGGCGAAGCCACGGGGAATGAGGTAGTTGCGGCCGTAGCCGTCCTTGACCTCGACGATGTCGCCGGGGGCGCCGAGGCCGGAGACCTCAGTGGTGAGGATGAGCTTCATTGTCCTGAGTCTCCTTTCTCAGCGCGCGGTGCTCGTGTACGGCAGCAGGGCCATCTCACGGGCGTTCTTGATAGCGGTCGCCACGTCGCGCTGGTGCTGGGTGCAGTTGCCCGTCACCCGGCGGGCACGGATCTTGCCGCGGTCGGAGATGAACTTCCGCAGCAGCCCCGTGTCCTTGTAGTCGACGTAGGAGATCTTGTCGTGGCAGAAAAGGCAAACCTTCTTCTTTGGCTTGCGAATCGCCGGCTTCGCCATCGTGGTGCTCCTCTCAGAGCCCCGCATGAAGCGGGAATGGTCGCTCGGTTGTGTTTACAGTGGTTGGGACCGGAAGGGCCCGACCTAGAAGGGCGGCTCGTCGCTGAAGTCGCCGCCGAAGCCGCCACCGCCCTGCGGGCCGCCGCCGAAGCCGCCGCCACCGCCGCCGCCGAAGCCCCCCTGGGGAGCGGGCGCCGCGGTCGCCCACGGGTCGTTCGCCGGGCCGCCGAAGCCGCCGCCACCACCACCGCCCTGGCGCGTGGTCTTGTTGACCTTCGCCGTGGCGTTGCGGAGCGAGGGGCCGACCTCGTCGACCTCGACCTCGTAGACCGTGCGCTTCTCGCCTTCCTTGGTCTCGTACGACCGTTGGCGCAGCCGTCCCTGCACGATCACCCGCATGCCGCGCTGGAGGCTCTCGGCGACGTTCTCCGCCGCCTGCCGCCAGACGTTGCAGGTGAGGAACAGGCCCTCGCCGTCCTTCCACTCGTTGGTCTGCCTGTCGAGGAACCGCGGAGTGGACGCGATGCGGAACCGGGCCACGGCCTGCCCCGTGGGGGTGAAGCGCAGCTCCGGGTCGTCGACAAGGTTGCCGACGATGGTGATCTGTGTGTCGCCTGCTGCCATCGGTCGCTTTCGCCTTCCTATCCCGTCAGCTGAGCCGTCAAGGGCTCAGAGTACGGCCCGGGCCCGACAAACCGCCGGGCTTCGGGGTTGTGCCAGTTGAGCTCAGTGAAGCTCGGGGCGGATGACCTTGGTGCGGAGGATGCCCTCGTTCAGGTTGAGCTGGCGGTCCAGCTCCTTCACGGTGGCGGGCTCGGCGGTCAGGTCGACCACGGCGTAGATGCCCTCGGACTTCTTCGCGATGTCGTAGGACAGGCGGCGACGGCCCCAGACGTCGACCTTCTCCACGGTGCCGCCGTCGTTGCGGACGACACTGAGGAACTGGTCGAGCGACGGCTGCACGGTGCGCTCGTCGAGGGACGGGTCGAGAATGACCATCATCTCGTAGCGACGCATGAGTGATCCAACCTCCTCTGGACTCTTGCGGTCACGACGCCTTGCCGTGACAGGAGGACCCTGCGCTTCGGCCGGGCGGCGATGCCCCCGGCCCTTATCAGACGCAGTCGAATAAGGCTACCAGCCCCTTGGCCTCACCCGTTCCGAAGAGCGAAACTGGAGGTCGGAGAGGGGGTAGGCGATGCCAGACGCCGTCGGCCGGAAAAGAGGGCACCCCGTCCACCTCACGTTGAACACGGACGGCAGGCCGCACCCGGCGGAGAACGCGATGACGATCGCGACGCTGGTGTGCGGCCTGGTGGCGTTCGTCACGGGCTTCATCGTGACGGCCCACATGATCGCGTCATGGGTGGGCGCGATCGGGTTCTGGGGCGGGCTGTACGCCCAGTTCGTCTCGTCGACCACGAGACAGCGCGCGCTGATCATCGTGGGAGTCGTGGGGTCGTTCGTCGGCGCCGCGCTGGGGATTGCGCACGGCGGCTTCTTCCCCCGCGGGTTCTCACTGCGCGGCTGAGAAGCGGCGGCTCAGCCGCCGATGTGCAGGTCGACGCCGAGCAGCACGAGGAACCACAGGAAGACCGCGATCAGGGCCTGGGCGACCTGCTTGAGGAGAGTGGGGGTGATGTAGTCGTGGAGCCAGGCCACGTAGAGCCCGACGAGGATGTAGATGAGGAGGATGAAGCTGCCTAAGCGATATCTCATGCTCGTCTCCTTGAGGACGAAGTAGTATCGCGCGCGGGTTCTGGGGGCGCGTGACACGCGACTGCCCTGATTCGCGCCTCTGAAACAGCGCGCCCTCTTGAAACGCTCTTGGAGAGCGCCTAGAGTTCGCCCTTCGCGTCGGCGGCCCCCTTTCTCATCCAGGCAAGCAGTGTTGGAGGAACGGCATGGACAGCCACATCGGCGCCCGCCCGCGGATCGGGGCCCACGTCGACCAGGACGACCCGCTCGCGCACGCGGCCGCCCGCGACGCCGACGTGGTGCAGTTCTTCCTCGGCGACCCCCAGGGGTGGAAGAGCCCGGCGACGCCCGCCACCGCCGACGCCCTGCGCGCGTCGGACGTGGACGTCTACGTGCACGCGCCGTACGTCATCAACGTGGCCACGGCCAACAACCGCATCCGCATTCCGAGCCGCAAGCTGCTCGACGCGCACCTCAAGGCGGCGGCGGCCATCGGCGCCAAGGGCCTGATCGTCCACGGCGGGCACGTCAACGCCGGCGACGACCCCCAGACCGGCTTCGACAACTGGCGCAAGGTCTTCGAGCGCACCGAGTGCCCGATCCCGGTGCTGATCGAGAACACGGCCGGCGGCGGCAACGCGATGGCGCGCAAGCTGGAGCGCATCGCCCGGCTGTGGGACGCCGTGACGGCCGGCGCCCCCGACCCTTCGGTGGTCGGCTTCTGCCTGGACACCTGCCACTTCCACGCGGGCGGCGAGGAGCTCGCCGGGCTCGTGGAGCGGGTGAAGGCGATCACCGGCCGCATCGACCTCATCCACTGCAACGACTCGCGGGACGCCTTCGACTCCGGCGCCGACCGGCACGCCAACCTCGGCAGCGGGCAGATCGACCCCGAGTTGATCCTGGAGGTCTGCCGGACGGCCGGGGCGCCGATCGTGGTCGAGACGCCGTTCGAGGGCCAGGCCGACGACATCGCGTACCTGCGCAAGCACCTGTAGACGACCGTCCACAGCCTGTGGACAACTCTGCGGATTGAGAACCTCAGGCAGTGGGTACCGCTGCCTGAAGGCTCCACTCGCCCCGTACCCGTCGGGGCCTGCGCGTGGCGCGCCACAGCTGCACGTACGACGTGACCGCCGCGGCCAGGACGACGAGGTTGCGCACGACCAGCACGAGCGTCCCCGGCAGGGAGCCCGTCCAGCTGTAGTCCAGCTCCATCCAGGGGTACATGACCCCCGTCAGCAGCGCCGCGACCAGGACGAGCAGGGCGGCGGGCCGCTGCGTCGGGCCGCGCCGGTCGCGCCGCACCGACAGGATGACGGCGGCGACGCCGACCACCCACACGAGATACTGCGGCGACAGCACGCGGCTGGTGGCGACCAGGAAGAGCACGGTGGTGAGCGCGGCGTCGTGATACGACCGCGGGCTCGGGGCCGCGCGCAGCCACCACACACCGATCAGCGCCAGCGCCACCGGGGTGGCGGCCAGGCTCACCAGCGCCGCGGCGTGCGCGCCGGGGCCCACGACCTCCATCGCGCCGTGCTGGTAGGTGGTGTAGCCGTCCCACCAGCCGAGGGCCCGGGCGAGCGCGAACGGCGTGGCGGCCAGCGATTCGATCTGCAGGCCCCGCTCCTCCTGCGCGGTCAGGAAGTCCAGCGCGTGCGGCACGAGCAGGGCGGTCACCCCGCATCCCGCCACGGCGACGGCGAGCGTGAGCCCGGACGCGGTCAGCAGCTCGCGCCAGCGCCGCAGGCCGGCGAGCAGCGCGACCGGCCACGCCTTCACCAGGAGCCCGACGCCGATGAGCGACCCGCGCACCGCCGGGCCGGCCGACGTCGTCAGCGCCAGCACCGCCACGAGCGTGACCATGAGGTCGTACCGGGCGAGGAGCACCGGGCCGAGCAGGGCCGCGCCGACGGTCCACGCCCACGGACCCGTACGGCCGCCGCCGCGGCGCGGGCCGAAGGATCGCGAGGCGGAGAACCGCCACAGCAGGAGCAGGACCGCGAGGTCGCACAGCAGCGCCAGCAGGGAGAAGGCGACGTGGTAGTCCAGCGGCACCAGGCGGGGGGCGAGCAGCGGCAGCGCCGCGAACGGCGGATACTGCCACTTCTCGTCCCCCGCCGGGAACTCTCCCTCGGCCAGGATGCCGGACCAGTCGCGGTAGAGCGTGACGTCGTTGGTGAAGGCCTCGCCGTGCCCTGTGGGGATGGTCTGGGTCGCGACGAGGAGGAGCGCCCCCCGGGTCGCCGCCCAGACAAGCAGCAGGAGCCATGGCGGCCTCCGGCGCATCGCCGTCTCCCCCGTTCGTCGCACGCACTCTCACGCGACGTTACGCGACGCCCCGGCTCGGACGGCTCCCGCCCGCCGCGACGGCCGCCAAATCCGATGTAAGTTTCAGGCCCTCACACCGTCTCCGGCTGCTGCCGCGCGCCCCGCGCGAGGAGCGAACGGCGCAGGACGAGGCGGTCCTCGGCGCCGTCGAAGACCCCGCCCGACGGGTCGTCGGCGTCCGCCTGGCGTACGACGTCGTGCTCGGGCCGCAGGATGTCGCGGACGACGAGCGCCATGAGGATGACGATGGTGAGCGCGCGGGCCCAGACCGACAGGAAGTACGAATCGTCGCCGATGCCGAGGGCGGGCTCGCCGGTCTGGGTGACCAGGTAGAGCCAGATCGAGAAGAAGTACCAGCACTCGGCGACCTGCCAGGCGGCCAGCGCGCCCCACCTGGGCCTGGCCAGCACCGCGAACGGCACCAGCCACAGGACGTACTGCGGCGACCACACCTTGTTGGTGATCATGAAGGCGGCCAGGGCGAGGAAACACAGCTGCATCAGGCGCGGCCGGCGCGGCGCGGCGAGCGCCAGCACGGCGACGCCCAGCAGCAGCACCGCCAGCGCGGCCATGGCCATGATGTTCAGCTTCTCCGGGTCGCCGAGAAAGGCCAGGAAGCCGGGCCTTTCCATGCCGAACCACTGGGTCTTCTGGAAGAAGAACCACAGCCCGCCCCAGTCGGCGCCGCGCTCACTGCTGAAGGCGTAGAACCGCTTCCAGCCCTCGAAGTTGACCAGCATGATCGGCACGTTCACCAGCAGCCACGTCACCGCCGCCGCGGCCGCCGTCTTCAGGAACGGCACCCACTTGGCCGTACGCACCGTGAGCAGGAACAACGCGCCGAAGAACATGAGCGGGTAGAACTTCGTGGCCACGGCGAGCGCCAGCAGCACGCCGGCGAGCCACGGCCGATCCTTGGCCCAGGCCAGCAGGCCGCCGAGCGCCAGAGCCCCCGCGGCCAGGTCCCAGTTGATGTACGCGGTGAGGATGACGGCCGGGCCGACGGCGTACCAGAGGGCGTCCCAGCGGCGGGCCGGGCCGGCCAGCGCGGCCGTCAGCAGCACGCCCACGACCAGCGAGATTCCCATCAGGATCACGGTGACGTCGTAGAACACGATCCCGTCGCCGCCCGCGAGCCGGCGGGCGAGCTCCATGATCCCGCCGATGCCGACCGGGTACTCGACGGGGTAGTCGACGTAGGGAATCTTGCCCTCGTTGAGCTTTTCCGCCCAGAACAGCGGATAGATGTCGGTGTAGCAGAAGTGGGTGAACTGCCCGACACCGCCGTTCCAGGCCCCGCCGAACCGGCAGGGGTACTTCCACAGGTACGCGAGAACCGCGCCGAGCCCCGCGAGAAGCCCGAGAGGCAGGTACGGCACCGCCCGCGCGGCGACCCCGGGCAGCGGGGCGGAGTCGTTCGTGGTCCGGGTCGTCATGCTCGGTATTGCACCATCCAACGCCTCCGATTGGCGACTCCGCGCATGGAGCCGCGCATGGAAGGGACCCGCGGCGGGAGCTACCATCCCGATCCGGAAACCGGTCCGTTCGTCGGAGGGCGGCAGCGGACATCGGCGCGGTTGGCGTGTCGAGGACGCGAACGGCCCGCCTCCCGAGACGGAGACGGGCCGTCTGGTAAGCGGTCAGATCCTGATGCGGATGCGGACCGCTTCAGGTCTGTCGGCTACTGCCAGGTCAACAGGTACCAACGGCCCTTCGGTCCCTCCGGACAGGCCCAAGTGTCGAGGTCATACAAGTACAGAGCCGCTGTCTCGCACATGGACCAGCTCGAGTAGGGGCCGCTGTGCGTTACCCACCCTGCGGCAACTGCGGGGGCAGCGGCCTGGGTTGTGGTTGCCTCCGCCGTGGCGGGGAGAGCGAAGGCGGCGGCAGCGACAGCCGTGCCAATGGCCAAGCGCTTGAGAGTGAACAAACCTAAGCCCTTCGACGGTCGAGGGGAGCCCTCGAAACGGGGGAGATCACTGTGCCGTTGACGAGGGGACGTCCCCCCGACGGCGGCTTGTGATCGCCTTCCTGCTCACTCAAGATGGCCCGCTGGATCATCAACTGAAAGATCTTGACTCGTCTGATGACATAACTTACATGGCAAGGTAACTTTCCTTGCACTCCTCGAAGTTTGCTCAGATCAACCACACCGACCCGCACGGCGGCCACGTCATTCCGCCCCAGCGAGTGTGACAACGATCACAGGATGTCCGTATCCCTTATTCGGCGCGGGCTCCGCCCGACATCGCGTGACCAGAATCTCCGTCACCAGCCGAGATCGCCGGACCCGCCTGACCTTGGCCAGCTTTCTATGTCGGCGATCCGCCGGCTTCCGGCCTGGGTTTCCGTCCCCCGCAGTGCCGAGGAATACGGAAACCCAGTCGGCTCGCTACGCGACTGCCGCCGGACAGTGGCCACCGTGTTGAGACGACCCTTCGATTGCGCCGAGTCGCGGATCGAGGTTCAGGCGCCGCTGCCGTCCTTGCCGGTGCCGGGCCCGGAGGGCATCGCCGCGGGGATGTTCAGCGGGACGTCGTTGCCGGCTCCTGGGCCGCCGTCCTGGCCGCCCTGGCCCGGGTCGTCGCCGAAGCCCCGGCCGCCACCGCCGCCGTTGTCACATCCCGGGCCGCCGTCGTAGCAGCCGTCGTCGTCGAGGAAGTCGTCCGGGATGTCGTTGGGGAACCCGCCCTCGTCCGGATCCGGGCTCGGCGACGGCGTCGGGCTCGGCACCAGGTTCTCGGGGGTGCCCACGCCGGCCTTGGGCGGGAACTGCTCGACCGGCTTGCCCGCGAGCGCCTCCATCATGAACGTCCGCCAGATCGTGGTCGGCGGGCCGGCGCCTTCAAAGCCCAGCGACACTTCCTTGACGTGGGTGTACGGGTTGTTGGGGCCGTACTTCTTGCTGGGCTTTCCACCCGGGGTGGTCGGGCAGTTGGAGTACAGCGGCTGCACGATCTTGCCGCTCTTGGTCACGCACTGCTCGCGGTACATGCCCACGGCGACCGACAGCTGCGGGGTGAAGCCGACGAACCAGGCTTCCTTCTCGTCGTTGTTGGTGCCGGTCTTGCCTGCGGCCGGGCGGCCGATGCCCTTGCCCGCCGCCGTGCCCGACTTGAGGACCTCCTCCATGGCCACCACGGAGTCGGCCGCCGCCTCGGGCGTGATCACCTGCTTGACGTCCCGCCGCTCGGCGAAGACGACCTCCTTGTCCTTGCGGACCTCCTTGACCACGTGGTAGTCGACGTGCTTGCCCTCGTTGGCGAAGATCGAGTAGCCGGCGGCCTGCTCGACCGGGGTCACGCCGGCGCTGCCGATGGAGAACTGGTACTTGTGGTCCGCGATGTCCTTGTCCAGGCTCTCCTTGCTGAGCCCCGCCTCCTCGGCGATCTGCTTCACCGCGCTGAGTTGACCGATCGTGCCGTTCGCCTCGTCGAGCTTGTACGCCATGGAGGCGAAGGCCGTGTTGATCGAGTGCGAGGTCGCGTAGATCGCGTTGATGGCGCTCGGCACCGAGTGGCCGTTGGTGATGCCCTTCTCGAAGCCCGGCAGCTTCTCCGGCACGGTCTGGTTTCCGGGCAGGAAGCTGTTCAGGCTATATCCGGCGTCCAGCCAAGCGGCCAGCACGTACGGCTTGAACGCCGACGCGGCCTGCTTTCTGGACTGGAACGGCTCGTTCCAGGGGTCCTTGAGATAGTCGTTGCCGCCGTAGAAGGCGACCACCCGTCCCGTCTCGGGATCCACGGCGGCCAGACCGGCGTGGAACTCCTTCGACATCGAGGACATGGTGGCGGTCACCGCCTTCTTGGCGGCCTGCATGAGCTTCTTGTCGAAGGTCGAAATGATCTTGTAGCCGCCGCTCCTGACCTGGTCCGCGGACAGGTTCATGCGCGACTCCAGCTCGTTCATGACCTGGGTGACCATGTAGCCCTTGAGACCGCCCAGGTCGTTGCTGTTGCGCGCGGGGGCGGTCTTGGGGAACTTGGCCGTGCTCGGCAGGTTTCCGTACTTGCCCGGGTCGAGACCCGCCATGGCGTTGATGACGTCCTTGAACCGGCCCTGCAGCTGCGGGGAGTCGGCGTCGAGCGCCGGCGTCTGGATGCGCGCGGCGAGATAGGCGCCCTGCTCCGGGGTGAGCTGGTCGACGTGCTTCTTGAAGTACGCCATCGCGGCGGCCTCGATGCCGTACGCGCGCCCGAAGTTCACCGTGTTGAGGTACTGCAGCAGGATCTGGTTCTTGGTCATCTCCTGGTCGAGCTTGACCGCGACGAAGATCTCCTTGAACTTTCGCTTGATCGAGACTTCCTGGCTGAGGCCGTCGTAGTAGTTGCGGGCCATCTGCTGGGTGATCGTCGAGGCGCCCTGGAGCTGCTGGCCGGTCGCGGTCATCCAGACCGACCGGACCATGCCGGGGATGGAGATGCCGGAGTCCTCGCGGAACGTCTTGTTCTCGATCGCGATGACGGCGTCCTGGACGTGCCGCGGCACCTTGTTGATGTCGTTCACGATGACGCGCGGGGTGCCGACCTTGGCGATCAGCGTCTTGCCGTCGTTGTAGTAGATGGCGCTGCCCTCGGAGATCGCTTCCGCCTGGGTCGCCTTCGGCAGCGGGGTGTTGGCGTACGCCACCGCGATCATGCCGAAGGCGCCGACGGCCAGCACGGTGAAGGCCGCCACGAGGATCTTCCAGCTCGGCAGGAAGCGCTTCCAGCCCGTACGGCGCGGCTTCTCGTCGTCCTCGTCGAAGTCGCCGAAGTCGCGCGGATCCCGGGGGCCGCGCCCGCCGGGCCCCTCGGGGCCGCCCGGGCCTCCCGGTCCACCCGGGCCGCCGGGACCTCGGCCGCCGCGGCCCGGGGGCCTGCGCCGGCGGCCGCCGGTCTGGATCGCCTCGGTGCTCTGCCCGTCGGCGTCCCCGCGGCGGCCACCGGCCGGCATGCTCATCGCCTGGGTGCGCTCATCGGCGCCGGGCACGCCGGGGCGGCCGGCGGGAGCACCGGGTCCACCGGGGCCGGCGGCGTAACGCGGGTCACGGCCCACCGGTCCACGGGCTCCCTGCGGCGGTCCTTGCGCGGGTCTCTGCGGTGGACCCGGGGGCACCGCGTTCATGGCGGCGGTGTCCTCGAAGGCCGCCGCCTCCCGCCGGCGCTGCTCCGTTCCTCCGGGCCGCGCGCCGCGCGGCGGCTGCGGAGCCGGGCCCCTGCCGGGCTGTCGCGGCGGAGCGGGCTCGCCGTACTCGTCGGATTCCCGGGGCGAGCGACGACGGCGCCCTGGGCGGGATGATCCACCGGAGCCCGAGGCGTCCTCGGGACGGCCGGTCGGCTCCGGTCCGTAGCTGCTGTTAGTCACGCGTCCTCGTCAGGTGTTTCGGGGAATTATTCGACGTCGGCCGGCAGGCCGGCGGGCGGTCCTCCTGGTGGTGGAGGTCGCCTACGAAGAAGGGCCCGGGGGATCGGCTGTTCCGAGGACGAACGACACCGCCAGGTGGTTCCAGGAACAACCTTGGCAGACCTCCACCACGTAGACCCGGAATTCGCGGTATTCACGGGCCATCGCGGTGAGCTCGGCCGGCGCTTTGGCCTGGCCGGCCGCTCGTCCTAGTTCCTCCCCATATACGTATGTGACGTTGGTCACGTTCATTCGTTCACATATGGGGCAGATGCGGCTCGTGGGCTCTCCATGGAACCGAGCCGCGCGCAGCAGATAAGGGTGGGCGTCGCACACGTCCCGCGCCCGCATGCGGCCGGTGCGGACGGACTGCACGGCCGCCCGCTTTGCGAGGCCGTAGTCCACGACCGACCGCTGTGACCACATACGGCCAGATTACGGCCCTTTGCCAAATCTTGCCCAACCGTTGACCCGTTGCCATCTATGACGCCCCGACGTATCCTGCGGATGTATCGAGTCGATACATCGGTCGGACACAGGAGGTGGTTCCAGTGACGGGCTCTCGTGGAGGTGTGCTGGAGCTCGCCGTCCTGGGATCGCTGCACGAAACACCGCTACACGGCTACGAGCTGCGCAAACGGCTCAACACGCTGCTCGGCATGTTCCGTGCGTTCTCCTATGGCTCGCTGTATCCCTGCCTCAGGGGCCTGCTGAACGAGGGCCTCATCGCCGAGGAGGAGCCTCCTGAGGACACGGTCCTCGGCCGCAGGTCGAAGATCGTGTACAAGATCACAGCGGAGGGGAAGGAGCGGTTGCAGGAGCTGCTCAGCCAGTCGGGCCCGTCCTCCTGGGAGGACGAGAGCTTCGGCATCCACTTCGCCTTCTTCCGCCATACGGAGGCGGAGGTGCGCCTGCGCATCCTGGAAGGCCGCCGCAGCCGCCTGGAGGAACGTCTCGACCGTGTCCGCGAGGCTCTCGCCCGTACGAGAGAGCGCCTGGACAGCTACACGCTTGAACTCCAGCGCCACGGGCTGGAGTCGGTCGAACGCGAGGTCCGCTGGCTCAACGAGCTCATCGACTCGGAACGACGGAGCCGATCGGCTCCCGGCGAGGGGGATCACCCCCCGGATCCCGCGCAGGCCGTACAGGAAGAGACCCAGAGGGCGGACACGCCCGAGGCAGATAGGTAAAGGAGCGAGTGCTATGGGTTCGGTGCGCGTAGCCATCGTCGGTGTGGGCAACTGCGCCTCATCGCTGGTGCAGGGCGTCCACTACTACAAGGACGCGGATCCGGGCAGCCGTGTGCCGGGCCTCATGCACGTGCGGTTCGGCGATTACCACGTCGGCGACGTGGAGTTCGTCGCGGCCTTCGACGTGGACGCCAAGAAGGTCGGCCGCGACCTGTCGGAGGCCATCGTCGCCTCCGAGAACAACACGATCAAGATCTGCGACGTGCCGCCGCTCGGCGTGACCGTGCAGCGTGGCCCGACGTTCGACGGGCTGGGCACGTACTACCGCGAGATCATCGAGGAGTCGGACGAGCAGCCGGTCGACGTCGTCCAGGCGCTCAAGGACGCCCGGGTCGACGTCCTGGTGTCCTACCTCCCGGTGGGCTCGGAGGAGGCCGACCGCTTCTACGCGCAGTGCGCGATCGACGCCAAGGTCGCCTTCGTCAACGCGCTGCCGGTCTTCATCGCCTCCGACCCCGAGTGGGCCGCCAAGTTCACCGAGGCCGGCGTCCCGATCGTGGGCGACGACATCAAGTCGCAGGTCGGCGCCACGATCACGCACCGCGTGCTGGCCAAGCTGTTCGAGGACCGCGGAGTCGAGCTGCTGCGCACCTACCAGCTCAACTTCGGCGGCAACATGGACTTCATGAACATGCTGGAGCGCACCCGCCTCCAGTCCAAGAAGATCTCCAAGACCCAGTCGGTCACGTCGCAGATCCCGCACGAGATGGCCAAGGCCGACGTCCACATCGGCCCGTCCGACCACGTGCCGTGGCTGGACGACCGCAAGTGGGCCTACGTCCGCCTCGAGGGCAGGTCGTTCGGCGACACCCCGCTCAACCTCGAGTACAAGCTCGAGGTGTGGGACTCGCCCAACTCGGCCGGCATCATCATCGACGCGGTCCGCGCGGCCAAGATCGCCCTCGACCGGGGCGTCGGCGGCCCGCTGCTGTCGCCCTCGTCCTACTTCATGAAGTCGCCGCCGGAGCAGTACTCCGACGACGCCGCCCGCGAGGCCGTGGAGCAGTTCATCCGCGGCACGCTCGAGCGCTGACGTCCGTCGTCCACGGGCGTCCCGCCCCGGTTCCGTCGATCGGACCGGGGCGGTCGCATGTCACGGCGGCTTTCAGGGATTCGTACTGAGCGGGCGCGCGGCCGGCGGCAGGGCCGCGGGGTCGGCGACCGGCCAGGCCAGCGGGTCCGGCCCGAGCGCGACAAGCTGGGGCACCTGCTTGCGGGCCCAGGGCGAGATGTCCAGCTCTCCGCTCATCACCTCGGCGGCGAAGCGCGTCCAGGGCTCCCACCGGACCGCGCCCACCTCCTCGGCGTTGGGCGCGGCCTCCTCCGAGACCACGGCGCGGTAGACGGGGCACAGCTCGTTCTCCACCATGCCGTTGTCCATCACCGCCCGGTAGGAGAAGCCCGGCAGGATCAGGTCGACGGACTCGACGGCCAGGCCCAGCTCGAACCGGAGGCGGCGGATCACCGCCGACGACAGCGGCTCGCCCGGCAGCGGGTGCCCGCAGCAGCTGTTGGTCCACGCGTCGGGCCAGGTCAACTTGGTGCCGGCCCGCCGGGACAGCAGCACGCGGCCGCGCCGGTCGAAGACGTAGCTGGAGAACGCCAGGTGCAGCGGGGTGTCAGCGGTGTGGACGGAGGACTTGGGAGCGGTGCCGATCGGGTTGCCCTCGCCGTCGACCAGCACGACATGTTCCTGTGAGGTCACTCTGCGAGAGTACGTGATCACCTCGATGCCGGTGTGACGTAGGGGCTTTATCAGGGTTGATCCTGATGCTCCGCCGAGATCGCCCGCGTAGGCTGTGCGCCGTGTCCTACGTCTCCGATCTGCGGGTGGTCCTGCGGGGGTCGAACTTCCGGCGGCTTTTCGCCACTCGGCTCGTCTCGCAGTTCTCGGACGGGATCTTCCAGCTCGCCGTGGGCGGCTACGCGTTCTTCAGTCCGGACCGGCAGGCCAGCGCGACCGCGATCGCGGCGGGCCTCGCCGTGCTGCTCCTGCCGTACAGCGTCCTCGGGCCCTTCGTCGGGGTGTTCATCGACCGCTGGTCGAGGCGGCAGATCCTCGTCATCGCGCCGGTCGTACGCGGGACGCTGCTGGTGCTGGCCGCGGGCCTCGTCGCGGCGGGGGCCTCCGACGGCGTCTTCTACGCGGCGGCGCTCGGCGTCCTCGCGGTCAACCGGTTCTTTCTCGCGGCCCTCGGCGCGTCGCTGCCGCACGTCGTGCCGAACGAGCACCTGATGATGGCCAACGCGGTGACGCCCACGTCGGGCACCATCGCGACGTTCCTCGGGATGGGCGCCGGCGTCCTGCTGCGTACGGTCGCCGGATCCGGCGACGGAGGCGTGGCGGTGCTGCTGGTCTGCTCCGGCGTCGTCTTCGGGCTGAGCGCGCTGATCGCCCGCACGATGGGACGCTCCCTGCTCGGTCCCGCGTACGACCCGGACCTCCCGCAGGCCCGCGAGGCCGTACGGAACGTGCTGACCGGCCTGGTGGACGGCGCGCGGCACCTCGCGCACCGGCGTTCGGCGGCGGCGGCCCTCACCGGCATGGCGAGCCACCGCCTCATGTTCGGCATCTCGACGGCGGCGGTGGTGATGCTCTACCGCTACAGCTTCACCACGAACCCCGACGACGCGCTGAAGGGCATCACGCTCGTGCTGGGCGCCGTCGGCGTGGGCAGCTTCGCCGCGGTGCTGGTCACGCCGTGGGCCACCGAGCGGTTCCGGATCGAGACCTGGGTCCCGATGATGCTCGTGACCTGCGGCGTCCTGGAGTTCGCGCTGTGCGCGACGTTCCACGAGTGGGCGTTCGTGGCCGCCGGGCTCGTGATCGGCGTCGCCGGGCAGAGCGTGAAGATCTGCGCCGACACCGTCGTGCAGCGCGACGTCGAGGACGCCTATCTCGGCCGCGCGTTCTCCGTGTACGACATGCTGTTCAACGGCATGACCGTCCTCGGCGCGGTGCTGGCGGCGGCGCTGCTGCCGCCCGACGGCAGGTCCTATGTCGCCCTCGCCGTGATCGGCGTCGGCTACCTGCTCGGCGCCGTGCTGTACCGGGTGGTGCTGCCCACCGCGGCACGAAGGCCGCCGGTCCCCGCCGCCGACTGACCGCCTACGACAGGATTCCGGTGTCGCGGGCCCAGGCGAGCAGGGCGTCCCTCGCCGCCTCCTTGCCGATCAGGCCCTGGTCCATGCGGATCTCCAGCATGTGCTTGTAAGCCCTGCCGACGACCGGGCCCGGCGACACACCGAGGATTTCCTGGATCTCGTTGCCGTCCAGCTCGGGCCGGATCTTGGCCAGCTCCTCCTCCTCCGCCAGCCGGGAGATGCGCTCCTCCAGCTGGTCGTAGGTCCGCGACAGGGCCTGCGCCTTGCGCTTGTTGCGGGTGGTGCAGTCGGCCCTGGTCAGCTTGTGCAGGCGCTCGAGGAGGTGTCCCGCGTCGCGGACGTAGCGGCGCACCGCGCTGTCGGTCCACTCCCCCGTCCCGTAGCCGTGGAAGCGCAGGTGCAGCTCCACGAGCTTGGACACGTCGGACACCACGTCCTTGGGGAACTTCAGCTCGGTGAGCCGCTTCTTGGCCATCTGCGCGCCGACCACCTCGTGGTGGTGGAACGACACCCGGCCGCCGGGCTCGTTGCGCCGGGTCTTCGGCTTGCCGATGTCGTGCAGCAGGGCGGCCCACCGCAGCACCCGGTCGGGGCCGGCCGACTCCAGCCCGATCGCCTGCTCCAGCACGATCAGCGTGTGCTCGTAGACGTCCTTGTGCCGATGGTGCTCGTCGATCTCCAGCCGCAGCTTGGGCAGCTCCGGCAGGACGTGGGCGGCGAGCCCGGTCTCCACCAGCAGCGCCAGCCCGGCCCTCGGGTACGCGCCGAGGATCAGCTTGTCGAGCTCGTCGCGGATGCGCTCGGCCGAGACGATCTCGATGCGGCCGGACATCGCGGTCATGGCCTCGACGACCTCGGGCGCGACCGTGAATCCGAGCTGACCGGCGAACCTCGCCGCGCGCAGCATCCGCAGCGGGTCGTCGTCGAACGACTGCTCGGGCCTGCCCGGTGTCCGCAGCGTCTTCGCGGCGAGGTCCGGCAGCCCGCCGTACGGGTCGGCGAACTCGTGCTGCGGCAGGCGTACGGCCATCGCGTTGACCGCGAAGTCGCGCCGGGCGAGGTCGCCGTCGAGCGAGTCGCCGTACATCACCTCGGGCTTGCGCGAGGCGGGATCGTACGACTCGCTGCGGTAGGTGGTGATCTCCAGCAGCCACCCGCCCTTGCGGACGCCGACGGTGCCGAAGTCGATCCCGATCGTCCAGACGGCGTCCGCCCAGTCCTTGACGATCTCCAGCACCCGCTCGGGACGGGCGTCCGTGGTCAGGTCGAGGTCCTTGCTCGCACGGCCGAGGAGGACGTCGCGGACGGAGCCGCCGACCAGGGCCAGCTCGTGCCCCCGGGCCGAGAACAGTTCACCGAGTTCGTCGGCGACCGGGGCGATCCGGCGGAACAGTTCGTTCACGGCGCGCTGCTGGCTGTCGCTCAGATTTGAAACGGACAAGGCTGGGTAGGTCCTTCGGTCACGGAACAGAAACTCTCCCCCGATGGCCCAGGTGTTCGGGTGTCACCCAGGGGAGACACACTTAGCGATCACCAGGCCACGGACGGTTCGGGGGCGCTGGACGACGCAAGGAGCACACGAGATGAAAGACGCTCTCGCGATTCACCGCTGGCTCCTCGCCCACCAGATCCACCATGAGATCGTACGTCTTCCGCGCCCGTTGACATGCTCGGACGAGCTTCCCGAGGTGCTGGGGGTCACTCCCGAGACGTGCCTGTGCGTGTCGCTGTTCGAGGTGTCGACGCGCGGACGGGCACACGCTGTGGCCGTGGTGAGCGCGGTGAACTCCTGTCCCGGGCCGGCGGAGGTGGGCGCCGTCCTGCGCGCCCACAGGGTAACCCCCGCGTCCGCCTTCACCGTGAACTCCGCGACCGACTACGCGCACGGCCTGGTCTGCCCGCTGTTGCTGCCCGACGATCTGACCGTTCTCGTGGACCAGCGGCTGATGGAGCGCATCGATCCCGACGAGGTCGTCCACACCGCGACCGGCGAGCGCCGGACCGCGTTGCGGTTGCGTGCCATCCACCTGTTCGACCTGGTGGCGGCCAAGCCCGTCGACCTGAGCACCGCCCAAAGGAGGGGTCTCGCGAGCCTGGTGAGTCCTATGCGGACGGCATAGGCCATAGCATTCTGGGCGTGCGCCGTACCTCACCGCCGGCCGGCACATGATCCGTAAGGCCGCGCTGCTGACATTGCTGACCGCCCTGCTCGCATCCCCCGCGGGCATGGCCGGTACGGCTGTCGCGGCGCCTCCGGGTCGTGCCGCGGCCGCGGCTCCGGCCGATCCGCTCCTCGTGAGCGAGATCACTCCGGAGGTCGTGCGCACCGCCGCCGCACCCGTGACGGTCGCGGGAACCGTGTCCGGCACGCCGGGGTCCTCCGTGCGGGTCGCCGTCCGCTACTCCCGGGGCCGGCCGTTCGCCTCCCGGACGGAGATGGCGGCCTACCTGGCCGAGCAGGGGTACGGAACCACCAACTGGAGCACCAGGATCCAGGCCACGCCGCTCGACCAGTCGGGGAAGCTCCCCTTCCGGTTCACCGTGACCCCTCAGGAGCTGGGCCTGCCCCGGCCGGGGGTCTACCCCTTCGAGGTCGAGGTGACCGACGCGGCGACCGGCCAGCGGCTCGGCATCGAGCGGACCTTCCTGACGTACGCCCCCAAGGGCGAGCAGATCCCCACGGTCAAGCTGGCCGTCGCCCTGCCGCTCGTGGACCGGCCACACCGCGCCGACGACGCGACGTTCATGGACGACGACCTGTCCGGCTCGCTCGCATCCGGCCGCCTGGCGTCGCTGCTCCAGACCGCGCAGGACACCGGCGACGGGGTGACCTGGTTCGTCGACCCCGCCCTGCTCGACGACGTCCGCGTCCTGTCCTCCGGCCCCCGGAGCGTGAAGGGCACGCGCAAGAACGCCGACCCCGCCGCCGGCCAGTGGCTGAACGGACTGCGCAGCGCGCTGACGGACAAGACCGTCGTCGCCACGCCGTACGCCGACCCGGACGTGACGGCGCTCGTGCACCACGGCCTCGACAAGCAGGCCGCGGCGTCCGTGCAGCGCGGGGCCGCGCTGGCGACCGAACTGCTCGGCCGGGAGATCCGCGGCACCACCGCGTGGCCGGCCGGCGGCAAGATCGACCGTGACGCCGTGGACGAGCTGGCGATGTCGGGCGTCACGTCCGTGCTGCTGTCGGGGGACGCGCTGCCGCCGCGGGCCGCCCCGCAGGACGGGCAGCCCGTCCTTCCCCCGGCGCCGGCCACTCCCGACGCCGCGGCCAGGCTCGACACCGTCGCGGAGAACCCGGTCACCGCGCTGCTCGCCGACCCCACGCTCAGCAAGCTCCTCGGCGGGGACGTGTCCGCTCCCGGGGCCGCGATGCTCGCGCGGCAGCGGTTCCTCGCCGAGACCGCGATGATCGCCTTCGAGCAGCAGAGCCTGCAGACCGGTAACTTCGGCCAGACCGGGCAGACCGGGCAGACCGGGCAGGACACGACGGCGAAGACGGCCTCCCGCACGGTGATCGCGGCGCCCGAGTCGCACCTGTGGACCCCCGACCCGGCGTTCGTCTCCGGCCTCCTGCAGGCCGTCTCCGGCGCTCCCTGGCTGCGCATGACCCCGCTCGAGTCGGTCAAGCCCGGCCGGGCCGGGACGCCGCGCGGCGACCTGACCTACACCGATCGCGACCGCCAGGCCGAACTGGGCCGCTCCTACCTGGCCACCGTACGCAAGCTGGAGCGCAAGGCCGACGCCGTGGCCACCGTCACGGAGGAGCACACGGACGTCTTCCACACGGCCATACTCCGGCTGGCCTCCGCCTCCTGGCGAGGCGACGGCAAGCGGGCGGTCTCCTTCGCCGGCCAGGTGCAGAAGGCGATCGACGACCGCATCGGCCACGTGTCCGTCCTCGACACCCCGCGCGCGGTCGCGGGAAGCAACGGCCAGGTCCCGGTGAGCGTGGCCAACAACCTGGACAAGGACATCCAGATCAAGGTCCGGGTCACCTCGGCCAGCAAGTCGCGGCTCGCGATCGACCGTCCCGGAGGGGTCTACGTGACCCCCACCACGAGGATCCTCGCGGGGCGCAGCCAGCTCGTGAACGTCCCGGTGATCGTCCGCAACGAGGGCGGCGACGCGAGCATCTCCGTGCAGCTGCTGACCGACGAGGACGAGAAGTACGGCAGCGCGGTGCGCGTCGTCGTGCGCGCGACCGGCTACACCGGCATCGCCCTCGTCATCGTGGGTGCGGCCGTGGTCATCATGCTGGCCGCCGTGGTGATGCGCGTCCTGCGCCGCAGGTCGCGCAAGGCGTTCCCGTTCGCCGGGCCGAAGGACGAGGAGGGCCCGCCCGGGGACCGGCCGGGAGCCGTCCCGGCCGAGCGCACCCAGTCACCGTAGTTGGGACCATCCGGAGGAAGGCGGCCAGGAACACCATGAGCAGGATGCTGCGGGCCAGCGCGATCATGGCGGCCGGGACGATGGTCTCGCGGCTCACCGGCTTCGTCCGTACGGCGATGCTCGCCGCCGCCATCGGGACCTTCGCCCTGGGCGACGCGTACAACGCGGCCTACATGATCCCGTACATCCTGCTGGACCTGCTGCTCCAGGGCGTGCTGAGCAGCGTGATCGTGCCGGTGATCGTCCGGGCGCAGCGGCGCGACCCGGACGGGGGGCAGGCGTTCGAACAGCGGCTGATGACGCTGGCGGTGATCGTGCTGACGGCCGTCGCGCTCGTCGGCGTGCTGCTGGCCCGGCCGATCATGGACCTCTACACCGCCTCGAACTGGACCGAGCACAAGGTCGAGGTGGCCGCCACGCTGGCCAGGTACATGCTCCCCCAGATCGCGTTCTTCGGGATCGGTTCGCTGGCCGGGGCGATCCTCAACACCCGGGACAGGTTCGCCGCCCCGATGTGGGCGCCGGTGCTCAACAACATCGTGGTCATGGGAGTCCTGGCCGCCTACTACGCCGTCGCGTCGTCCGACATCGACAAGGTGAGCGATCGCGACCTCGCGTTGCTCGGTCTCGGCACGACCGGCGGCATCGTGGCGCAGGCGGTGGTTCTGATCATCGCGCTGCACCGGGCGGGCTTCCGGTTCCGTCCCCGGCTCGGGCTGCGCGGCTCCGGGCTGGGAGAGGCGGCCAGGGCCGCCGTGTGGACGTTCGCCTACACCGGCATCACGCAGATCGGTTTCTGGGTCACCACCAAGCTCGCGACCGGTGCGGGCGCACGGGCCCCCGGCGCGGGCAACAGCGCGTGGGCGTACGCCTTCCAGCTCTTCCAGCTCCCGTACGGGATCATCGCGGTGTCGGTGATCACGGCGATGCTGCCGAGGATGAGCAGGCACGTCGCCGACGGCGAGCTGGACTCGGTGCGCACGGAGTTCGCCTCGGCGGTGCGGCTGGTCTCGTCCGTGATCGTTCCCGCGGGACTGCTGCTGATGGTCCTCGGCCCGTCGGTCACCACGCTGATCTTCTCGTGGGGCCGTATGACCACGACCGACGCGATCTACATCGGCCACGTGCTGCAGGTGTTCGGCGTCGCGCTCGTGCCGTTCTCGATCTTCCAGCTCCTGCTGCGGGTCTTCTACAGCTTCGGCGACACCCGGACGCCGGCGATCATGGCGGGGGTGAACGTGGCGATCAACGCGACGCTCAGCCTGGTCGCCTACTTCACGCTTCCCGACCGGTACGTCATCATCGGGCTGGCGTTCTCCTACCTCATCACCTACGTCGTGCTCTGCGTCGTCGCGTGGGTGCTGGCCGGCCGGAAGGTCGGCGGGCTCGGCGGCCGCGAGGTCACCGCCGGCCTCGGCCGGATGTACGCGGCGGCGATCCCGGCCGCCGCGCTGGCGCTGGCGGTCCTGTGGCTGGCCCGGGAGATCACCTCGATCACCGCGGTGAGCTCGGCCGTGGTGCTCGCGGTGGGCGGCGGCGCCGGGCTGCTGCTGTACATGGTGGCCGCGCACCGGCTGCGGGTGCCCGAGGTCCGCTCCATCATTGGACTTGTCGCAAGCCGGGTAGGACGGTAAGAGTCCTCAAGAGCGACCGGCAACTGGAAGGTAACCCAGAAGTCCGATTCGGACGTTTTCCATCGGGAAGGCGGGCACAAGCGGCACGGCACTAGCATGGTGCGCCAGGGAGTGCGTCCCGCAGATCTTGTCCGACCGGTGGAGGCGGCAGGCAGGAGGTCTCAGGGACGCGATCTGGAGTATCGGACCGGCGAGCGGAAGCGGGAAGGCGTGGGCGGAACCACCCGGCATCGGCTGAGGCATGCCGACGGGCCGCGGAGCGGGGCGGCCGTATGAGCATGTCCACGGTCGAACCGGGGACCCGGCTGGCGGATCGGTTCCGCCTCGAGGACCGGGTGCACGAGTCCGCCGGCGCGACCCTGTGGAAGGCCCTGGACGAGATCCTCGCCCGGCCGGTCGCGGTCCACACGTTCGCGCCCGACTTCCCCCGGGTCCAGGAGGTGGTCACCGCCGCCCGCCTGGCGAGCCGCCTGACCGACCCCCGCCTCACCCAGGTCTTCGACGCGGCCGACGAGGACGGCACCGCGTACGTCGTGAGCGAGTGGGTGAGCGGGGACTCGCTCCTCGACCTGCTGGAGAGCGGGCCGGTCGAGCCCGAGCGCGGCGCGGCCCTGGTCGCCGAGGCGGCCGAGGCCCTGGCGCACGCGCACGCGGCCGGCCTCCCCCACCTGCACCTCACCCCCGGCCGCCTGGTCTGGACGAGCGGCGGCACGGTCAAGCTCCTCGGGCTCGCCGTCGACGCCGCGATCCTCGACCTGAGCAGCGACGAGCCCGCCCGGGAGGACGCCGAGGGGCTGGGCCGTCTGCTCTACGCGGCGCTGACCGGGCACTGGCCCGGCGACTCCGACTGCGGACTGCCCGCCGCACCGCTGGACGACGGCAAGGTCTGCACGCCACGACAGGTCACCGCGGGAGTCCCCGGCTACCTGGATGCCATCACCTGCCGCGCGCTGCTGCAGGAGTCCCGGCGGGGGCAGCCCCCGCTGGCCACCCCGGCCCAGGTGGCCGAGGCCCTCGCCGAGGTGCCCCGCCCCGCGCCGGCCCCCGTCACCACCGCGCCGCCCGCGCTGAACCTGCACAGCGAGGCGCCGGACGGGGTGGGCATGTCGACCATGCCGCCGCGCATGCAGTCCCAGATGACGATGGTCCCCCCGCCGCGCCCGCAGACGGGCACCGCGAGCAAGATCCTGCTGACCGTCATCGTCCTGCTCGTGATGGCCGCGGTCGGCGTCGGCGCCTGGACCGTGGGCAAGAACCTCGGCAACACCCCGAGGGGAGTGGCCCAGTCGGACGCCGCGCGGTCCCCGTCCCCCTCGGTCAAGCCGGTCACGGTCAAGCCGGTGAGCGCGGCGGGATTCGACCCCCTCGGTTCCGACCGCGCCGAGAAGCCGGAGATCGCCCCGCTCGCCATCGACGGCAAGCCGTCCACCGACTGGCACACCGACAGCTACAGCAGTGCCGACCTGGGACGGCTCAAGGACGGTGTCGGGCTCATCCTCGACATGGGCAAGCCGGTCCCCATCGCCGACGTGGTCGTTTCCCTGGGCAACGGCGGCGGCGCGACGGTGCAGCTCAAGGTGGGCGACGCGGCGGAGCTGTCCTCGCTGAGGACCGTGGCGGAGAAGAAGGGCGCGTCGGGTTCGGTGACGCTCACGCCGGAAAAGGCCACCACAGGCCAGTACGTTTTGATCTGGTTCACCCGACTTCCCCCCTACAACGGCCAGTATCGTGGCACTATCTACGACGTAACGGTGCATTCCCCCGGATCGGCATAGCAGGGACTTGTGAATTCCCCACCAGACAATCCCCCGACGGCTGAGCACGCGCTGCGCGCGATGTCCGATGCCGATCTGCTGACCCGCCACCTCGGCGGTGACCCTCACGCGTTCAGCGAGATCGTCAGGCGGCACCGCGACCGGATGTGGGCGGTCGCCCTGCGTACGCTCGGCGATCCCGACGAGGCGGCCGACGCGGTTCAGGACGCTTTCGTCTCGGCCTACCGCAAGGCGGACAGCTTCCGCGGCGAGGCGGCGGTCACGACGTGGCTCCACCGCATCGTGGTCAACGCCTGTCTCGACCGCATGCGCCGCAAGTCGGTGCGCCCGGTCGCCGACGACGAGCTCATCGAGGCCGCGGAGCGCGACGCCCCGGCCACCGACCACGCGGGCGAGCGCGAGGTGTCCCTGGAGGTCACGGCGGCGCTCAAGCTGCTGCCGCCCGACCAGAGGGCGGCTCTCGTGCTGGTCGACATGATGGGGTACGCGGTGGACGACGCGGCGGCGGTGCTGGGGGTCCCTCCGGGCACCGTGAAGAGCCGCTGTGCGCGGGGCCGCGCGAAACTCGCCCCGATTCTTTCGCATCTACGGAACCGATCCGACCTCACTCGCGTCTCATCCGGGAAGGGAGCAGAACTTCGTGACGGGTGACACGCACTACGACCTGGAGGTTCTCGCCGAGCTGGCGGAGGGTCTCCTCGACGACATGACGGCCCGGCGGGTCCGCGAGCATCTCGCGGTCTGCGACCCCTGCGGGGAGAGCCTTGCCGACCTGGCCGCGGTCCGCGAGGTCCTGGCGGCGGTGCCGGTGCCGGCGATGCCTTTGGGCGTCGCCAAGCGCATCGACCGGGCACTGGCCGCCGAGGCTCCGGACTGGGACCGCATCATGCGGGACGCCCCTTGGGACAGCGCTCCACTGGAGAGCGTCCCGTGGGAGACGGTCGAGCCTCTGGTCGAAAGCACGGTGGCCGATTCCGCGGAGCCGGAGCGCGAGCCCGCGCCGGTCGCTCCACTGGGAGTCGTCGCCGACGACGGCACGATCCGGCCGGCCAGGCGCCGCTCCGGGACGCGTACGGCGGGCGGGAAGGCGTCCAGACGGCGCGCTTGGGCCATGCCTGCCGTGGCCGCGGCGGCCGCGGCCGTGGTGATCGGGAGCGGCGGTCTCGCCACCGGGCTGCTCTCGTTCGGCGACTCGCCGGCGCAGCAGGTGGTGAGCCAGGGCGAGCCCGGCCAGAGCCCGGCCAAGGTCCAGGCGCTGACCTACTCGACCTACGCCAGCGGCCACAACTACACAAGCCGGGAGCTGCGCGGGCCGCTGCTGGGGTATTTCGGCGTGGCGCCCGGCTCCGGCACCAACGACGACGAGGACCTCGACACCTGCGTCAAGCGGTTCTCGAACGAGCTCGACCGCACGCCCATCGGCGTCGACAAGGCCCTCTACAACGGCAACGAGGCCACCATCATGGCGTTCTGGGAGGACAAGAGCATGAACGCCGTCCGGGTGGTCGTCGTGGACTCCGGGTGCCGCAAGCTGCGCCCCGAGGGTCTGGCCTCCTGGAAGTGACCACGCGGCGAGAGCCGTACCATCAGCAGTGACGAAGCCCCCCGCGACCTCCGGGGGGCTTCGTCATGACAGGGGTCGGCCCGGGAATGACCGGGGCCTAGGATCTGTTGACGGCACTGCACATCCACCGGGATCGAAGAAGGCGGGTCCGTTGAGCGACGTTCGAAACGTGATCATCATCGGGTCGGGGCCGGCCGGCTACACGGCGGCCGTCTACACCGCGCGCGCGGACCTCAAGCCGCTCGTCTTCGAGGGCTCGGTCACCGCGGGTGGCGCCCTGATGAACACCACCGACGTGGAGAACTTCCCCGGGTTCCCGGACGGCATCATGGGCCCGGACCTGATGGACAACTTCCGCAAGCAGGCCGAGCGGTTCGGCGCCGAGCTGGTCGCCGACGACGTGGTCGAGGTGGACCTGCGGGCCGACCCGAAGGTCGTCAAGACCTACACCGACACCTACTACGCCAAGGCGGTCATCCTCGCCACCGGCTCGAGCTACCGCGAGCTGGGACTGGACAACGAGAAGCGGCTGTCCGGCCGGGGCGTCTCCTGGTGTGCCACGTGTGACGGGTTCTTCTTCCGCGACCAGGACATCGTGGTGGTCGGCGGCGGCGACACGGCGATGGAGGAAGCGATCTTCCTGACCCGGTTCGCGAAGTCGGTGACGGTGATCCACCGCCGCGACTCGCTGCGCGCCAGCAAGATCATGCAGGATCGGGCGTTCGCGAACGAGAAGATCCGCTTTGTCTGGGACAGCGAGGTCGCCGACGTGCTCGGCGAGGAGCGGGTGTCCGGAGTCCGGGTGCGCAACGTCAAGACCGGCGAGGAGACCGACCTCCCGGTGGGGGGCGTCTTCATCGCCATCGGGCACGAGCCCCGCACCGACATCGTCAAGGGTCAGGTCGATCTCGACGAGGAGGGGTACATCACGGTCGATTCCCCGTCGACGCGCACGAACATCGACGGCGTGTTCGCGGCCGGGGACGTGGTCGACCACACCTATCGTCAGGCGATCACGGCGGCCGGGACCGGATGCGCGGCGGCGCTCGACGCCGAGCGCTGGCTGACGCTGAACGCCTGAGTCCCGGCACCGGGAATGCGGGGACCGTCCCCGCGGTTGTCTGCACCGCCACACCACTCACGCAAGGGGAGAGATACCGTGGGCGCGATCAAGAGCGTGACGGACGCGAGCTTCGAGGCCGAGGTCCTCAAGAGCGACAAGCCGGTTCTGGTCGACTTCTGGGCCGAGTGGTGCGGTCCGTGCCGTCAGGTCGGGCCGATCCTCGAGGAGATCGCCACCGAGCACGCCGACAAGCTGACCATCGTCAAGCTGAACATCGACGAGAACCCGGTCACGCCGCGGGACTACGGCGTGCTCCAGATCCCGACGATGAACGTCTACAAGGGTGGCGAGGTCGTCAAGCAGATCATCGGCGCCAAGCCGAAGGCCATGCTGCTGCGCGAACTCGACGGCGTCATCTGACGCCGCCGGCGGCACCACCGGAAGCAGAGCCCTCCGCGCCCCTCGCGCGGGGGGCTCCTGTGTCCTCAGAGGCCACCCGGACCGCTGAGATCGCCTCAGACGGGCCGCAGGGCCCTCTCCGGGGACATCGAGCCCAGCAGGCGCTCCAGCGCCACCTCGACGTCCTCGCGCCACGACACGGCCGTCTTGAGCTCCAGCCGGAGCCGGGGGAAGCGCAGATGCGGGCGGACGGTCTTGAACCCGACCGACAGCAGGTAGTCCGCGGGCAGCACGCAGCCGCCCGGCTGCTCCCACTTCAGGTCGCCGAACGCCTCGATCGCCCGTACGCCGCGGCGGGTCAGGTCCTTGGCGACGCCCTGCACGAGCATCCGGCCCAGGCCCCCGCCGGTGAACTCCGGCACGATGTGCGCGGTCATCAGCAGCACCGCGTCGGAGCTGACCGGAGACGTGGGGAACGCCACCGAGCGTGGGACGTACAGCGGCGGAGCGTAGAGCACGAATCCGGCCGCCACCCCGTCGACGTAGGCGATCTTTCCGCAACTCCCCCACTCGAGCAGGGTCGCGGAGATCCACGCCTCTTTCTCCAGCCCCGGGTCGCCCGCCTCCACCGCGCGCTCGCCGCTGACGGGGTCGAGCTCCCAGAACACACACCGCCGGCACCGGCGCGGCAGGTCATCGAGATTGTCGAGGGTGACGTTGACCAGCCGACGCGACACGTGATGCCCCAATCCCCGTCAGGAGTCCTGCCAGAAAAGCGCGCGAAAACGGCGTCTCCAGGTCGCATCGTAACCCAGCGGAAGGGCAGGAGCGGGTGCGCCACGAACAGCCGCCCACGACCATTAAAGGGGTTGGCCGGGCCGAAACCAGTGGGACAGGAATGCAAGAAAAGGGGCCATTGATGGTCAATACCCAGTTGTGATGGGCGTGGCGCGTTACCGTACTCTGGATTTCCTGGCTACGTGATCGGAGGTGGACCGTGGCACAAGAGCTTGATCACGGTCGGACTAACGCGGCCCACGGGTCGCGCATTGACGCCTACGTCGACCGGTACGCCGCCCGCGCCGCCGGGATGGTCGCCTCCGAGATCCGAGCTCTCTTCGCCGTCGCGTCGAGGCCCGAGGTGGTCTCGCTCGCCGGCGGCATGCCGTACGTCAACGCGCTCCCCCTCGACCTGGTCAGCGAGCTCGTCGCCGATCTGGTCAGCACGCGCGGCTCCGTTGCCCTGCAGTACGGCTCCGGGCAGGGCGACCCCGCCCTGCGCGAGCAGATCTGCGAGGTCATGCGCATGGAGGGCATCGAGGCGAACGCCGACGACGTGGTCGTCACGGTGGGCTCGCAGCAGGCGCTCGACCTGATCACCCGGATCTTCATCGACCCCGGCGACGTCGTGCTCGCCGAAGGGCCCTCGTACGTCGGGGCGCTCGGGACGTTCAGCGCCTACCAGGCGAAGGTCGTGCACATCGCCATGGACGACCAGGGCCTCATCCCCGAAGCCCTCGCCCAGACCATCTACGCGCTCCATGCGGCCGGCAACCGGATCAAGTTCCTCTACACGATCCCGAACTTCCAGAACCCGGCCGGTGTGACGCTGAACGAGGTGCGCCGCCGCCAGGTGCTGGAGATCTGCCGCAAGGCCGGTGTCCTCGTGGTGGAGGACAACCCGTACGGCCTGCTCGGGTTCGACGGAGAACCGATGCGGGCGCTGCGCGCCGACGACGCCGAGGGTGTGGTGTACCTCGGCTCGTTCTCCAAGACCCTCGCCCCCGGCTTCCGCGTCGGCTGGGCCCTCGCCCCGCACGCCGTACGCGACAAGCTGGTCCTGGCCATGGAGTCGGCGGTGCTGTCGCACTCGTCCTTCACCCAGCTCGCCGTCGGCCAGTATCTCGCCACCCAGCCGTGGCGCGAGCAGATCAAGTCGTTCCGTGAGCTGTACCGCGAGCGGCGTGACGCGCTCCTGGGCGCGCTCGACGTGCTCATGCCGCCCGGATGCACCTGGACCCGCCCCGCAGGCGGGTTCTTCGTCTGGATGACGCTGCCGGAGGGACTCAACTCCAAGGCGATCCTCCCCCGTGCGGTCGCCGAGCGGGTCGCGTTCGTGCCCGGCACCGGCTTCTACTCCGACGGCGGCGGCTCGCGGAACATGCGCCTGTCGTTCTGCTATCCCGAGCCGGACCGCATCAAGGAGGGCGTGCGCCGCCTGGCGGGCGTCATCGAGCAGGAGCTCAGGCTGCGGGACACGTTCGGCACCGGCTCCGCGCCGGGACACGCCGGCGTCGACACTCCCAGCCCGGATCTCGCCTAGAGCGCGTAGGCCGCTGCCCCCGCGATTTCGGAGCCGCCCATGGGACCTCATGGGCGGCTCCTACGCTATGGATGGAAGTGCGCGACGTCTGCCGGGGATGGCTTGGCGTACCGGGGGACGCACCGGCGCGGGCGGGGCACTAGCCTGTTCAGGCTGGCCGTACTGACTTCTCGAGGCGAGAAAGGCCCTCTTCGTGAGCGAGCGAACGATGACCCAAGGATCGCCCCCCGTGCGTCCGTGGAGGGGGGCGCGGACCGGAACCGGTGCCGCCGTCCGCATGGGCGGTGAGGCGCGATGAGCGATCTGGGCCACGTGCTCGTCCTCGCGGGAGGGCTCTCCTACGAGCGTGAGGTCTCCATCCGTTCCGGACGCCGCGTCGCGGAGGTTCTGCGGGCGGTCGGTGTGGACGTGGAGACGCGCGACGCAGACGCCACCTTCGTGCCCGCCGTGCTGGCGGACCCGCCGGACGCGGTGTTCGTCACGCTGCACGGCGGCGCCGGGGAGGACGGCGCCATCCGGTCGGTGCTGGAACTGCTCGACGTGCCGTACGTGGGGGCGACGCCAGACGCCTGCCGGGTCTCCTTCGACAAGCCCACGGCGAAGGCGGTCGTCCGTTCCTGGGGGCTGAACACGCCCGACTCCGTGGCGCTGCCCAAGGAGACGTTCCACGACCTCGGCGCCTCGGCCGTGCTCGCCCGCATCATCGACCGGCTCGGCCTGCCGCTCTTCGTCAAGCCCTCCCGCGGCGGTTCCGCGCTGGGCGCGTCCATCGTCCGCACAGCGGAGGAACTGCCCGCCGCGATGGTCGGCTGCTTCGCCTATGGCGACACCGCGCTCATCGAGCGGTACGTCCAGGGCGTGGAGGTCGCGGTCTCCGTGGTGGATCTCGGCGACGGCCCGGTCGCTCTGACGCCGGTGGAAATCGTGCCCGATCGGGGTGTGTACGATTACGCGGCCCGCTACACCGCCGGCCAGACGGAGTTCTTCGCGCCGGCCCGGCTCTCCCCCGAGGTCGCCGAGGCATGCGCCGGGATGGCGGTCGCCGCGCACACCGCCCTCGGCCTGCGCGACCTCTCCCGCACCGACCTCATCGTCGACGGCTCCGGCAAGCCGTACTTCCTCGAGGTCAACGTGGCACCCGGCATGACGGAGACGTCCCTGCTGCCGATGGCCGCAGAAGCGGCGGGCCGAGACCTCGGCACGCTGTGCAAAGGACTCCTCGAGCTCGCCGCCACCCGAGCCTGATCTCGCCGCCGTTTCACGTGAAACACCCCCTCCAGGCCGCGATTCCGCCTGGAGGGGCACGAAGAACGGCTTGGCATTGACGTCCACGACCTTGAGCCGGGTCGTTCACTACCGCTGACCTTGACCGTGGGTGCCGAGAACCGGGTTCACCTTGCGTCTTGAGCGCCTCCGGGCACGTGTTTCACGTGAAACTTGGCACGCTGGCGGTACGGACGAGCTCTGCGCGGGATGGTCACTGCGCCGGAAGGAACCTCCGGTCCTCGCGAAGTCCGCTCCGCTCCACCCACGAAAATCCCTCGCAGGCTCAGACTTTCCGCAGGGCCCGGGCTGGACCTTCGCTGCGGTCCTCGCTCCCTTCCGCTCCGTTCCCCGGCCCATGAGCGTCGTGAGCACATGGGCGAGGGGGTGCCGGCAACCCAGCTCACCCACGCCGCCCTCAGGCCTGTGTTTCACGTGAAACAGGTGGCCCTCGGGTGTCGACGAGCTCTGGGCGGGGTGGTCACTGCGCCGGAAGGAGCCTCCGGTCCTCGCGAAGTCCGCTCCGCTGGACCTTCGCTGCGGTCCTCGCTCCCTTCGGCTCCGCTCCCCGACCGGCGAGACTGGGGGCAGCGCCCTATTCGGCGGTGATACCTCTACTGCGCATCGCGTTGGCGGCATCCGGCGCCATCGTGTCGATGATCCGCTCCAGGTCGTCGATCGTGGAGAACTCGACGACGATGCGGCCCTTCCGGCTACCGAGGTCGACCTTCACCTTGGTCTCGAAGTGGTCAGAGAGCCGGTCCGCCAGGTCGCGGAGCGCCGGAGCGGTCGGCTTCTTCGCCCGGGCCTTCCGCGGAGCCGGTCCCGCCGTCGCCTCGCCCAGGGCCACGATCTCCTCGACGGTCCGTACGGACAGCCCTTCCGCCACGATCCGGCTCGCCAGCCGCTCCTGGGCGGCGGGGTCGTTGAGCGCGAGCAGCGCCCGCGCGTGCCCGGCGCTGATGATTCCGGCCGCCAGCCGGCGCTGCACCTCGGGCGGAAGGTTCAGTAGGCGCAGGGTATTGCTGATGTGCGAGCGGGACCGCCCCACCTTTCCGGCGAGCACCTCGTGGGTGGCACCGAAGTCGTCCAGGAGTTGCTGGTAGGCCGCCGCCTCCTCCAGTGCGTTCAGCTGCTCCCGCTGGAGGTTCTCGATGAGCGCCTCACGGAGCATCTCGTCGTCCTGAGTACTCCGGACGATCGCGGGAATGCGGTCCAGCCCCGCGATCTGCGAGGCGCGCCACCTCCGCTCCCCCATGATCAGCTCGAAACGACCGCCCTCCACCGCACGGACGACGACCGGCTGCAGCAGGCCGACCTCCTTGATGGATGCCGCGAGTTCGTCGAGACGGTCCTCGTCGAACACCTCACGCGGCTGCCGCGGGTTCGGGGAGATGGAGTCGACCTCGATCTCCTGGAAGTAGGCGCCCTCCACGGGACGCAGGCCCGCCACGTCCACACCCGGCCCAGCCGCCGGTGGGCCGGCGGGCGAAACGCTCGCCACGGACGCCGGATCGACGATCGGCCCTGTGGGGATCAGAGCCCCAAGACCCTTGCCCAGTCCCCGACGCTGCTGGCTCACCGCTGCTCCCTCATACCCGCACAGAAGGCGGTGCCCAGCGACTCGGGGTCACTGGGCACCGGCACGCACACACCAGGAGAGAGTACCGCTGTGGCGGCGTCCCCATGAGTCTCGCGCATCGAGCTGTGCACAATCCGCCCGACGCTCCCTGTCGCCGGGGAGGAGCTGAGCGGGCGGGAGGGAGGACCGCAGCGAAGGAGCAGCGGCGCGGCCCGATGAACGGCATGCTTCGGGTCCGTGGTGCCGCCCGTACGCGGCCCTGTGTGGCGTTGTCAGGCGCCGGCGAGGGCCGCCGCACGGTAGGCGATCTCACGCGCGGCGCCCATGTACGCGAGCGCTCCGCTCGAGCCCGGGTCGTACGTCATGACCGACTGCCCGTAGCTAGGGGCCTCGGAGACACGGACACTCCTGGGGATGACGGCGTCGAGCACGGTGTCGCCGAAGTGGGATCGCACCTCCTCGGCCACCTGAGAAGCGAGGCGGGTCCGGCCGTCGTACATCGTGAGCAGGATGGTCGTGACCGACAACGTCTGGTTGAGGTGCGCGCGCACCAGTTCCACGTTCTGCAGAAGCTGAGTGAGCCCCTCCAGGGCGTAGTACTCGCACTGGATGGGGATCAGCACTTCCTGCGCCGCCGCCATGGCGTTGACGGTCAGCAGCCCCAGCGACGGCGGGCAGTCGATGAGGATGTAGTCGAACTCCATCGCGTCGAACGAAGCCAGCGCCCGACGCAGACGGGTCTCCCGGCCGACCATCGGAACCAGCTCGATCTCCGCGCCCGCGAGATCGAGGGTGGCGGGAGCGCAGTAGAGGTTCGGCATGTCGGGGACCGGCTTCACGATCTGCGACAGTGCCATGTCGTCCACGAGGACCTGATACACCGACGGCATCCCCGACCGGTGTTCCGTCGCCAACGCGGTGGACGCGTTGCCTTGCGGGTCGAGGTCGACCACGAGGACGCGCTGATCGTGCATGGACAGCGCGGCCGCCAGGTTGACGGCTGTGGTGGTCTTGCCCACGCCGCCCTTCTGGTTGGCCACCGTCATCACGCGGCACCGGGAAGGCCGGGGCCAGGCCCCCTCGTCGCGCGTCGAGTAACCGACGGAAGGCGCAGCCGCCTGCGGGGGTGCGGCTGTTTCACGTGAAACCACAGAACTCAGTGCCTCTCGTACCAGCGGCGAATCGCCAGGGCTAAGGGGGGTCTGGGACACGGTCGTCGTCCTTTCGACCGGCGAAGCGGAGGGACGAGGCCAGCCCACCCCGGAGGACCGGCCCGCTGTCGCGATCTCCCAGCGTAGGGGGAGCCGGGTCTCCGGCCAACCCAGGCCCGCTGTCACACCGCCTGATCCGGCGTCCGCCACCGGCTCACCTCTTTCGTCGCCTCCGCGTGTCCGTTCGCGGTGACCGTCCGGCGACGACGCGAACGAGGGTCGCGGGCGGCTCGACCCTACCGTGCCCCACTGTGATCAACTCGACGTGCCTCACCCCGAACGCCTCCAATTGGGGACGGGCGGCGTCCAGTTCCTCCTGCGCCCGCTCGCCCTTCATCGCGAGCAGCTCTCCCCCCTCGTGCAGCAGCGGCATCGACCATGCCAGCAGCCGGTCGAGCGGCGCGACCGCACGGGCCGTGGCCACGTCGAAGACGCGCTTTCGGGCGAGTTCCTCCGCCCGTCCGCGCAGCACCTCCACGTTGTCGAGTTTGAGCGCCTCCACGCATTCGGACAGGAACACGGTCCGGCGCAGCAGCGGCTCCAGCAGGGTCACCGTCACATCGGGGCGGACGATCGCGAGCACGAGCCCGGGCAGGCCCGCGCCCGAGCCGATGTCGACGAGGGTCGAGTCCGGCGGGACCGCCTCCTCCACGACCGCGCAGTTCAGCAGGTGCCGGTCCCAGATGCGGGGCACCTCACGCGGCCCCAGCAGTCCCCGCACCACGCCCGGCCCGGCGAGCAACTCGGCGAACAGCCGGGCCCGCTCCAACGCCTCGCCGGTGAAGATCTCTCGCGCCACCGGGGGCGCCTCGGGCAGCTCGTTGCTCTCCGTCATCACTCACTCATTCATGAACGCTCTGGGCCAAGGGTAACCGTCCTTACCCCCTCGGCGACGGCCAGCCGTGCATACGAACGTCCGCCGGCCACCCGGATCCGACCGGAGGGGAGCAGGAGGGGAAGGGACACAGGCACGTACGGGACGGAAAAGCCGCCGGTCCCGGATGTGGGACCGGCGGCTTCCCCGCGTCGGAACTGTGAAAAGCGGTCAGGCGGGCAGGACCACCACGAAGCGGCGGGGCTCTTCGCCCTCGGACTCGCTGCGCAGGCCCGCCGCCGCGACGGCGTCGTGCACGATCTTGCGCTCGAAGGGCGTCATCGGCTTGAGCGCCTTCGGCTCGCCGGTGCGCTTGACGTCGTCGGCCGCCGCGGCGCCCACCTTGGTGAGCTCGGCCCGGCGCCGCTCCCGATAGCCGCCGACGTCGAGCATGAGCCGCGAACGCTCCCCCGTCTGGCGGTGCACGGCCAGGCGCGTCAGCTCCTGCAACGCCTCCAGCACCTCTCCGCCGGGACCCACGAGCTCATCGCCCTTGATGCCCACGATCGACACGACGGCACGGTCTCCCTCGACGTCCATGTCGATATCGCCGTCCAGGTCGGCGATGTCGAGCAGGCCCTCAAGGTAGTCCGCCGCGATCTCGCCCTCCTGTTCGAGGGCGTCGATGTCGGGAGCAGGCTTGAGGGTCTCCTCAGCTTCGGTCACGTCCGGACTCTCCTTCTCCTACGACTTCTTGCTGCCGGTGCGCTTGCTGCGAGGCTGGCGCGTCGGCTGCTGACGGACGATCTTGGGGGCGGGTGCCGGCTCGGGCTGCTCCGCCGCCTTGGGCTTCCCCACCAGCCTGGTGAAGATCCCGTTCGTCGGCTCGGGAGTGGTGATGTTGCCCTTCTCGTCCACCACCGGCATGGGGTGGCGGCTGTAGAACCAGTGCTGCTGGCCGAGGGTCCACAGGTTGGTGGTCACCCAGTAGAGGATCAGACCGAGCTGGAAGTTCAGGCTGAAGACGGCGAACAGCGGCGAGATGTACATGAGGATCTTCTGCTGCTGCGCCATGGGGTTGTCCGGCATCTGCGCCATCGAGCGCTTCACGCTCTGCCGGACGGTGAGGAAGGTGGTGAGCGAGCTCACGGCGACGAAGAGCGCCAGCACGATCTTCGTGACCAGCGGATCGGCGCTGAACTTCTCGATGTCCGCCGCGCTGGTGAAGAAGGTCGCCGGCAGCGGAGCGCCGAAGACGTGCGCGTGCCGGGCGCTCTCCACGAGCTCCTCGGTCATCCCGAAGACGGCCCGGTCCTCCGCGATGGCCCGCAGCACGGTGAACATCGAGATGAAGATCGGGAACTGCGCGACGATCGGGAGGCAGCCCCCCAGCGGGTTGGCGCCGGCCTCCTGGTACAGCCGCATGACCTCCTGGTTCATGCGCTGCTTGTCGTTCTTGTACTTCTTGCGCAGCTCTTGGACCTTGGGCGCGAGCTCCTGCATCTTGCGCGACGAGCGCATCTGCTTCATGAAGAGCGGGAAGATCAACAAACGCATCAGCACGGTCAGCGTGATGATGGTCAGCGCCCAGTTGAGACCGCTGCTGGCGGGGATGAATGTGCTGTAGCCGGCGTGGATGTGGGTGATCACCCAAGCCACAGCCGTATACAGCCAGTTCAGGAATGGCAGCTCCACCGAGCTAGCTCCCTTGCGTTTCGTCGTGAGACCGGACTCGGCGTGGGGGCACCGGGTCGAAACCTCCGGGATGGAACGGGTGACACCGTCCGATGCGCCTGACGGTCAGCCATACCCCGCGCGCCGCTCCGTGAACGGCGACGGCTTCCAACCCGTAGGCGCTGCAGGACGGTTCGAACCGGCACCTCGGCCCCAGCATCGGGCTGATGAAGGCACGGTAGAACTTGATGAGCGCGAGCAGCACGCGAGCGACCGGCCCGGTCGCGGGCCGGCCGGCCTCCCCGGGCACCACTGCCGGGGTCGGTTGCTGCGCTGTCATGACCGTCCATCCGTCGGGGCCCGGGAATCGGACCCGCGCCGCCGGAGTAAACGACTCAGCGCGACGTCGAGTTCGGCGGCCAGGTGCTCGCTGCGCGCGGACGCAGCCGGTGGATTGGCGCGTACCACCAGAAGGCTACCTCTCGGCAGCATCGGCAGGCGGTTCCGCACGAGGTGTCTCAACCTGCGCCTGACCTGGTTCCGCACCACGGCGCCACCGACTGCCTTGCTCACGACGAAGCCGACCAGCGGTGGCTCGTCGGCGTCGCGCAGGTTCAGGTGTGCGACCAGGGTGGGACGCCCGGCGCGCCGCCCACGGCGAATCGCGTCGGCGAACTCGTCACCCCGCCGCATGCGGGACGCGGACGGCAGCACCGGGCCTTCCTCGATCGACGTACGGCCGCCCGCTCCGCTCGGCACGGGCGGGCGGCGTGTGGTTGTCAGACCGTCAGCTCGGCGCGGCCCTTGCGGCGGCGCGCGGCCAGGATGGCGCGGCCGGCCCGGGTGCGCATGCGCAGCCGGAAGCCGTGGGTCTTCGCGCGGCGACGGTTGTTCGGCTGGTAAGTACGCTTGCTCACGGGTGGGCTCCAGGCGTCAAGTACGTCCGCGGCGTTCCGCGGGCGCGGTACATTCCATGGTCACGGCTCGTCAGATGCGCGGGCATGCGAAATAGCCGTCGCGTGATTAGCCGACCGGGACACGTTACGGGTCCACCGTACGTCAGGTCAAACCGGCACCCGTGCCGCCAAGCGAGTACGGCGAGCGACCATGGCCCATTAGGCTGTGGACAACGCCTTGAACGCAGGTTGCGCACACCGCTACTGTCGGCCGTCCGGCTCTTCCCCCCACCAGCGTGAACGTGCCCGGGGAGGACGCGCGGGCTGTGCACATCATGTGGATCATATGTGGATGGCATGCGGACGAGGGCCGGTGCCGCGAGGCGTACGGGACTGACACGACACGGATCGCGGCGGGCGAGCGGGGCCGCGCAACGGGAGGAGGGGCCGAGCCATGGAAGGCGTCGATCTCAACGCTGTATGGGCTCGGGCGCTCAGGACCCTGCTCGACGAGGGCGTCTCGGGGCAGCAGCGGGCGTTCCTGCAGATGACGCAGCCCTCCGGCCTCATCAACGACACGATTCTCCTGGCGGCCCCCAACGACTTCGCCAAGGAGGTCATCGAGGTACGCCTGCGCCCGCTGATCGTGCACGCGTTGTCGCAGGAGCTCGGCCGGCCCGTGCGGATCGCCGTGATGGTGGATCCCGGCGCCGGGATGTCCGCCCCGTCCGACCCCGCCCCCGCACCGGCGGCGGACCATCGTCCACAGTCGCCGTCCACAGGTTATCCACAGGCCGGCTCGCAGGCTCCCCGCTTCCCCTTAGGCGAGGACGGCCCGATCCGGCGCGACGCGGAGCCGCACGGGCAGCACTATCCACAGGCCCAGCAGTATCCACAGCCTCCACAGCACATGTCCCCGCCGGACCGCCCGCAGCGGCCCGGCGGCTACTCCCCCGAGCCGCCCCCCGCGCCCAAGCCCGAGCCGGTTCCCGGGCCGGGCCCCGTGTCCGGCCCCGTACCCGGTGCCGGGCAGAACCGGTGGGACGCCCGGGGCGGCCGCACCTCCGGCGAGCCGGCCCGGCTGAACGCCAAGTACACCTTCGAGACCTTCGTCATCGGCGCCAGCAACCGCTTCGCGCACGCCGCCGCCGTCGCGGTCGCCGAGGCCCCCGCCAAGGCGTACAACCCACTGTTCATCTACGGCGACTCCGGGCTGGGCAAGACCCACCTGCTGCACGCGATCGGCCACTACGCGCAGAGCCTGTACGACGGCGCCCGGGTGCGGTACGTGAGCTCCGAGGAGTTCACCAACGACTTCATCAACTCCATCCGCGACCACAAGGCCGACGGGTTCCGCTCCCGTTTCCGCGCTGTGGACATCCTCCTCGTCGACGACATCCAGTTCCTCGAGGGCAAGGAGCAGACGCAGGAGGAGTTCTTCCACACCTTCAACACCCTCCACAACGCCAGCAAGCAGATCGTCATCTCCAGCGACCGGGCGCCCAAGCAGCTCGTGACGCTGGAGGACCGGCTGCGCAACCGGTTCGAGTGGGGCCTGATCACCGACGTCCAGCCGCCCGAGCTGGAGACCCGCATCGCGATCCTGCGCAAGAAGGCGATTCAGGAGGGGCTGGCCGCGCCGCCCGACGTGCTGGAGTACATCGCCAGCCGCATCGCGACGAACATCCGCGAGCTGGAGGGCGCGCTGATCCGGGTCACCGCGTTCGCCAGCCTCAACCGGCAGTCCGTGGACATCCAGCTCGCCGAGATCGTCCTCAAGGACCTCATCAGCGAGGACGCGAGCCCGGAGATCACCATCTCCCTCATCATGTCCACGACCGCCGAGTACTTCGGCGTCTCGCTCGACGACCTGTGCGGAAGCTCACGCTCGCGGGCCCTCGTCACCGCCCGGCAGATCGCCATGTATCTGGCCCGTGAGCTGACCGACCTGTCCCTGCCGAAGATCGGCCAGCAGTTCGGCGGGCGCGACCACACCACCGTGATGCACGCGGAGCGTAAGATCCGGTCGCTCATGGCCGAGAGGCGCTCGATGTACAACCAGGTCAACGAGTTGACGACACGGATCAAGCAGCGCGCACGCAACGCTTAGTGCACAGCTGTGGATAACTCTGTGGATCAAAAAATTCGGCCCTCGGCGGCCGCCGCGTCGATACCCACACCCTCTCCGGCTCTCCAACACGCCGTCCCCACTTGGGGACAACTTTGGGGAAAAGCTGGGGACTACTTGGGGAACACCCGTGGACGAGCTGGGGACGCCCTGTGCGTACTCGTCACAGCCGACTCGGCTGTCCCTTTTACCCCGTGGACAACCGGTGGAAACATGGTGGATTACTCGTGGACAGAGGGCCCTCCGCCTGGGGAACGGGTGTGGGGACAGCGGGTCCACCCACAATCCACAGGGGGTCCGTCCACCTCTCCCCCACACCGGCAGTGGATGAATCAGCTCCCGTGAGCTGCGAAAATGCTCGACATCCACATATCCACACTGCCTAATGAGACGACTTGTATCTCTCCCTCTAAAGAACTCAAGAACCATAGAAGGGGTTCTGGAGGCACACAGGTGCGGGAGAGTGAAGACTTGACGAAGCAGCGACACCCAGGAGGCTGATCCACGTGATGTTCCGGATCGATCGCGACGTGCTCGCCGAGGCCGTGGCGTGGACGGCACGAAGCCTTCCGGCCCGTCCCTCGGTGCCGGTGCTCGCCGGCATGCGGCTCGAGGTGACCGACGACCAGAGGCTGAAGCTGTCCGGCTTCGACTACGAGGTCTCCGCCGAGGTGACCCTGGAGGTGCAGACCGGGGAGCCGGGCGTGGTCCTCGTCTCCGGCAAGCTCCTCGCCGAGATCACCCGCGCGCTTCCCGCACAGCCGGTCGAGCTGGTTGTGGACGGAGCCAAGGCCGTCGTCACCTGTGGCAGCGCACGCTTCACACTTCTCACCATGCCTGTGGAGGACTACCCCTCCCTGCCGGCCATGCCCCCGGCCGCCGGACGGGTCGGCAGCGACGTGTTCGCCTCGGCGGTCGGTCAGGTCGCCGTCGCCGCGGGCAAGGACGACACGCTCCCGATGCTCACCGGCGTGCGGATGGAGATCGAGGGCGACACCGTGACCCTCGCCGCCACCGACCGCTACCGCCTCGCCGTACGCGAGCTGAAGTGGCAGCCCGAGCAGCCCGGCTTCCAGGCCGTGGCGATGATCCCCGGCCGGACGCTGGCGGACACCGCCAAGGCGCTGGGCGGCAGCGGCGCCGAGGTCGAGATCGCGCTCAGCTCGGCCGGCGGCACCGGCGAGGGCATGATCGGGTTCTCCAGCTCGGGGCGGCGGACGACGACCCGGCTGCTCGACCCCGAATTCCCCAAGTACCGCTCGCTGCTGCCCACCGAGTTCTCCGCGCGCGCGGATCTGTCCACAGCCTCGTTCGTCGAGGCCGTCAAGCGCGTCGCTCTGGTCGCCGAGCGCAACACCCCCGTACGGCTGGCCTTCCGCGGCGGAGAGGTCGTCCTGGAGGCGGGCAGCGGCGACGAGGCGCAGGCCGTGGAGGCGCTGCCGGTCGAGTTCGACGGCGACGAGATCAACATCGCCTTCAACCACCAGTTCCTGCTGGAGGGCCTGGGGGCGATCGACTCCGACGTCGCGCGGCTTCAGTTCACCACGCCGACCAAGCCCGCCATCCTCACCGGGGGCAAGCCTGTGGACGACGGCGGAAGCGAGGACTACCGCTACCTCATCATGCCCATCCGGTTGTCCAGCTGACCCGGCCCTGACACCCCGGGCGTACGATCTCCTGCGGGCATGGACCCCCGATGCATGGGTACGCGTGCCTCGGTGGACGACGCTGTGGACGACGCAGAGGTTGAGGGGTGGCTCAGATGCAGATCGGCATGATCGGGCTCGGCAAAATGGGCGGGAACATGGCCGAGCGGCTGCGGCGCGGCGGCCACGAGGTCGTGGGCTACGACCGCGATCCCTCGGTCAGCGACGTCGGCAGCCTGAAGGACCTCGTGGAGAGGCTTCAGGCGCCGCGCGCGATCTGGGTCATGGTCCCCGCCGGGGCCCCCACGCGGAGCACGATCGAGCAGCTGCGCGACCTGCTGTCGGAGGGTGACGTCGTCATCGACGGCGGCAACTCGCACTATCTGGACGACCAGCGGCACGCGGCCGACCTCGCCACCCGCGGCATCGGCTTCGTCGACGTGGGCGTCAGCGGCGGCGTCTGGGGGCTGGAGTACGGCTACGCGCTGATGGTCGGCGGGGACGAGGAGCACGTCCGCCGGCTCATGCCGATCTTCGACACGCTCAAGCCCGAGGGCGAGGACGGCTTCGTCCACGCCGGCGGGGTGGGCGCCGGTCACTTCGCGAAGATGGTCCACAACGGCATCGAGTACGGCATGATGCAGGCCTTCGCCGAGGGCTGGGAGCTGCTCGAGGCGAGCGACGCCGTGACCAACGTCCCCGAGACGTTCAAGAGCTGGCGCCACGGCACCGTCATCCGGTCGTGGCTGCTCGACCTGCTGGTGCGGGCGCTGGAGGAGGACCCCGACCTCACCGAGCTCAAGGGCTACGCGGAGGACTCCGGGGAGGGCCGCTGGACGGTCCAGGCCGCCGTGGACCACGCCGTGCCCCTGCCGGCCATCACGGCCGCGCTGTACGCCCGCTTCGCCTCGCGCCAGGCCGACTCCCCCGCGATGAAGATGGTCGCGGCGCTGCGCAACCAGTTCGGCGGGCACGCGGTCGCCTCCACCGAGGGTCAGAGCGGCAAGGGAGCCGACGCCCCCGGCGCCGACGTCACCCCGCCGGTGGAGACCGAGCGCTGACCCACGGCGCCGGTTCTCCACAGCCTGTGGATCACCGACCCGTACCCACCCGCTTGTCCACAGTGCGTCGTGGCCGGGACACGAAGGCCGGGCACCGGCACTAGCCTGGCGGGGTGCACGTGGCGAGCCTGTCCCTCACCGACTTCCGGTCGTACCCGGAGGTCGAACTCGTGCTGGAACCGGGGGCGACGGCGTTCGTCGGGCCGAACGGGCAGGGCAAGACCAACCTGGTCGAGGCGCTGGGCTACCTCGCGACCCACTCGAGCCACCGCGTGGCCACCGACGCGCCGCTCGTGCGGCACGGCGCGCAGCGGGCGATCGTGCGCGGGGCGGTGGTCAGGGACGACCGGCGCGCGCTGATCGAGGTGGAGATCAACCCGGGCCGGGCCAACCGCGCCAGGGTGAACCGCTCGCCCGTCCCCCGGCCGCGCGACGCACTCGGACTGCTGCGGACCGTGCTGTTCGCCCCGGAGGACCTCGCGCTGGTGAAGGGCGACCCGTCGGAGCGCCGCCGTTTCATGGACGACCTGCTCGTGGCCCGTGTCCCCAGGTTCGCCGGCGTGCGGGCCGACTACGAGCGTGTGCTCAAGCAGCGCAACGCCCTCCTCCGTACGGCCGCGGCGTCGCGGGCGGGACGGCGGCGCGGCGGCCGCAGGCAGGAGGACGACGTGGCCTTCGCCGCGGCGGGCGCGGGTGACGTCATGAGCACGCTCGAGGTCTGGGACTCCCACCTCGTGCGTCACGGCGCGGAACTGCTGGCGGCGCGGCTGCGCCTGGTGGACGCGCTGCGCCCCCTCGTGGCGAAGGCGTACGCCACTCTCGCCCCGTCGTCGGGGCTCGCCGATCTCGAATACCGGCCATCGGGGTTATCCACAGATATCCCCACCTTGGGGACAAACCGGGAACTGCTGGCCGAGCACCTGCGGGCGGGCCTCGCGGAGGCTCGCCAGTCGGAGCTGGAACGAGGCGTGACCCTCGTCGGCCCGCACCGCGACGACCTGCTGCTGCGGCTGGGCGAGCTGCCGGCCCGTGGCTACGCGAGCCATGGCGAGTCGTGGTCGTTCGCGCTCGCGCTGCGGCTGGCCGCCTACGACCTGCTGAGAGCGGACGGCGGCGACCCCGTGCTGATCCTGGACGACGTCTTCGCCGAGCTGGACGGCCAGCGGCGCAGGCGCCTCACCGAGATCGTCGCTCCGGCCGAGCAGGTGCTCATCACGGCGGCGGTGCCGGACGACGTGCCCCCCGAGCTGACCGGCGCCCGGTTCGACGTGATGGAAGGGAGCGTGTCCCGTGTCCGATGAGATATCCACAGCCGGTGGACAGTCGCCGCAGGGTGCGGTCGCGCGGGGTGCCGCGCTCGCGCGGGAGAAACTGGCCCAGGCGAAGGCCGACGCGCTGAAGCGGGGACAGCTTCCGCGGGCCGAGCCGCGCCGCCGCTCCGGGGCGGGCGCCCCACGGCGGGACTCCGGTGACCCGCTGCCGTTCGGGCGGGCGATCCGCGACCTGCTCGCCGCCCGGGGATGGGAACAGCCGGTCGCGGTCGGCGGCGTGTTCGGCCGCTGGGGGGAGATCGTCGGCCCGGAACTGGCCGCCCACACCAGGCCGGAGAGCTTCGAGGACGGCGAGGTGCTGGTCGCCGCCGACTCCACCGCCTGGGCGACGCAGGTGCGGCTGCTCGCGTCCACCCTGGTCAGGCGGCTGAACGAGGAGCTCGGCGACGGCACCGTGACCCGGGTCAAGGTGCACGGCCCCGGCGCCGGGCACCGCCCGGAGGGCGGCCTGCGCGTACGCGGGAGCCGCGGGCCCGGCGACACGTACGGCTGATCGCGGGGCCGTGGACGCGTCCCGAGGGCCGTGACGAGCGCCGGACCGACCCGTGGAGAGCCCGAACCGGCCCAAAATCGCGTGTGAGGCTCCGACCCCCATTCCGTGTGGGGGGTGCTCGGAAACATGATCGTCAAGCGACAGGGCATCACAGCCCCCGTGAATGCCACCTGTTGTCGGTCGGACCGGTAGAATGTAAACGGACTCAAGGACACGTCCGGTTTGCGTCACCCCGGCCTCATGGGCCGACTCCCCTGGGTGCCGCATCGGGGCACTCACGACGGTGACGGGCACGGCAGGGGCAGCCAATCCACGGTGCCGCCCGCCGCGTGTCCGCGGCAGGAGGATTTCGCACTTGTCCTACGACGCTAGCTCTATCACCGTTCTCGAGGGGCTGGAAGCGGTCCGCAAGCGCCCCGGCATGTACATCGGATCCACCGGTGAGCGCGGACTGCACCACCTGGTCTACGAGATCGTCGACAACGCCGTCGACGAGGCGCTGGCCGGTTACAACGACCTGATCGAGGTCACCCTGCTCGCCGACGGCGGCGTGCGCGTGATGGACCACGGACGCGGCATTCCCGTGGGCATCGTCGCGGCCGAGGGCAGGCCGGCCGTCGAGGTCGTCTTCACCGTGCTGCACGCCGGCGGCAAGTTCGACAGCAAGTCGTACGCCGTCTCGGGCGGTCTGCACGGCGTGGGCGCCTCGGTCGTCAACGCGCTGTCGACGCGCCTGGAGGTCGAGGTCCGCACCGACGGCCACGTGTGGCGGCAGAAGTACGTGACCGCCAAGCCCACGGCGCCGCTCGAGAAGGGCGAGCCGACCGACGAGCACGGCACGACCATCAGCTTCTGGCCCGACCCGGACATCTTCGAGACGACCGCCTGGAACTTCGAGACGCTCGCGCGCCGGTTCCAGGAGATGGCCTTCCTCAACAAGGGTCTCAAGATCACGCTCACCGACGAGCGGCCCGACCACATCATCGACGGCGAGCCCAAGGTGCTCACGTACCACTACGAGGGCGGCCTGTCCGACTTCGTGAAGCACCTCAACTCGAAGAAGGACGCGATCCACAATTCGGTGATCGACTTCGAGGAGCACGGCGACGGCATCTCGGTCGAGATCGCGATGCAGTGGAACGCCACCTACAGCGAGTCGGTCTACACGTTCGCCAACACGATCAACACGGCCGAGGGCGGCACCCACGAGGAGGGCTTCCGCGCGGCGCTGACCACCATCGTCAACCGGTACGCGCGCGAGCAGAAGTTCCTCAAGGAAGGCAAGGACGACAACCTCAGCGGCGACGACGTCCGCGAGGGCCTGGCCGCGATCATCTCGGTGAAGCTGGCCGACCCGCAGTTCGAGGGCCAGACCAAGACCAAGCTGGGCAACACCGAGGCGAAGTCGTTCGTCCAGAAGGCCTGCAACGACCACCTGCGCGACTGGTTCGAGCGCAACCCGGGCGAGGCCAAGGAGATCATCAACAAGTCGCTCCAGGCGGCCCGCGCCCGCATCGCGGCACGGCAGGCCCGCGACCTCACCCGGCGCAAGTCCCTGCTGGAGAGCGGCAGCGGTCTGCCGGGCAAGCTGGCCGACTGCCAGTGGTCGGAGCCGGAGAAGTGCGAGCTGTTCATCGTCGAGGGCGACTCGGCCGGCGGCTCGGCCAAGGGCGGGCGCGACCCGAAGTTCCAGGCGATCCTCCCGCTCCGCGGCAAGATCCTGAACGTCGAGAAGGCCCGGATCGACAAGGTCCTCAAGAACAACGAGGTCCAGGCGCTCATCACGGCCCTCGGCACCGGCGTGCACGACGAGTTCGACATCTCGAAGCTGCGTTACCACAAGCTGATCCTGATGGCGGACGCCGACGTGGACGGCCAGCACATCACCACGCTGCTGCTGACGCTGCTGTTCCGGTTCATGCGCCCGCTGATCGAGGCCGGGCACGTCTACCTGTCGCAGCCGCCGCTGTACAAGATCAAGTGGGACCGCAAGGGTGAGGACGCCTCGTACGCGTACTCCGACCGGGAGCGGGACGCGATCATCGAGGACGGCGTCGCCCGCGGCCGGCGCGACCCCCGGCTCCACGACGGTGTGCAGCGGTTCAAGGGTCTGGGCGAGATGAACGCCTCCCAGCTGTGGGACACCACGATGAACCCCGACACCCGGGTGCTGCGCCAGGTCACCCTCGACGACGCCGCCCAGGCCGACGACCTGTTCAGCGTGCTGATGGGCGAGGACGTCGAGGCCCGCAGGAACTTCATCATCACCAACGCACGCGACGTCCGCTTCCTCGACGTCTGAGCAGCGTGGCCGACCAGAAGGACTTTTCGTGACGGAAGTGAACACGCCGCCTGGGCCTCCCGCCGATCGCATCGAGCCGGTCGACATCCAGGCCGAGATGCAGCGCAGCTACATGGACTACGCGATGTCCGTCATCGTGTCCCGCGCGCTGCCCGACGTCCGCGACGGCCTCAAGCCCGTGCACCGTCGCGTGCTGTACGCGATGTTCGACGGCGGCTACCGGCCCGACCGCGGCTACTTCAAGTGCTCGCGCGTCGTCGGTGACGTCATGGGCTCCTACCACCCCCACGGCGACACGTCGATCTACGACACCGTCGTACGGCTCGCGCAGCCGTGGTCGCTGCGCTACCCGCTGGTCGACGGCCAGGGCAACTTCGGCTCGCCGGGCAACGACCCGGCCGCCGCGATGCGGTACACCGAGTGCCGCCTCGCGCCGATCGCCATGGAGATGCTCCGGGACATCGACAAGGAGACCGTCGACTTCCAGCCCAACTACGACGGGCGGTCGCAGGAGCCGGTCGTCCTCCCGTCGCGGTTCCCGAACCTGCTGGTGAACGGCTCGGCCGGCATCGCGGTCGGCATGGCGACCAACATCCCGCCGCACAACCTCCGCGAGGTCGGCGAGGCCGTCAAGTGGGCGCTCGACAACCCCGGGGCCAGTGACGAGGAGCTGCTCAACGGGGTGCTCGCGCGGGTGAAGGGCCCCGACTTCCCGACCGGCGCGCTGATCGTCGGCCGCCGCGGCATCGAGGACGCCTACCGCACGGGCCGCGGCTCGATCATCATGCGGGCCGTCGTCGAGGTCGAGGAGGACCCCAAGGGACGGCAGTGCCTGGTCGTCACGGCCCTGCCGTACCAGGTGAACCCGGACAACCTGGCGCTCACGATCGCCGAGCTGGTCAGGGACGGCAAGGTCACCGGGATCGCGGACGTCCGTGACGAGACGTCGTCGCGCACCGGCCAGCGGCTGGTGATCGTCCTCAAGCGCGACGCGGTCGCCAAGGTCGTGCTGAACAACCTCTACAAGCACACCCAGCTCCAGACCACGTTCGGCGCGAACATGATCGCGCTGGTGGACGGCGTGCCGCGGACGCTGCGGCTCGACCAGTTCGTCCGCCACTACATCACCCACCAGATCGAGGTCGTGGTCCGGCGGACCCGGTTCCTGCTGCGCAAGGCCGAGGAGCGGGCGCACATCCTGCGTGGTCTGCTCAAGGCGCTCGACCGGCTCGACGACGTCATCGCCCTGATCCGGCGGTCGCCGTCGGCGGCCGAGGCGCAGGGCGGCCTGATGACGCTGCTGGACATCGACCAGGTCCAGGCGCAGGCCATCCTCGACATGCAGCTGCGCAAGCTGGCCGCGCTGGAGCGGCAGCAGATCCAGGACGAGTACGACGGCCTGATGGCGCAGATCGCCGACTACCAGGACATCCTGGCCTCCGAGGTCCGGCAGCGCGGGATCGTGTCGGACGAGCTCGGGGAGATCGTCGCCAGGTACGGCGACGAACGGAAGACCGAGATCACCGCGTACGAGGGCGACATGTCCATCGAGGACCTGATCGCCGAGGAGGACGTGGTCGTCACGATCACGCGCGGTGGCTACGCCAAGCGGACGAGCACCGACCTCTACCGCGCGCAGCGGCGCGGCGGCAAGGGGGTCAGGGGAGCGCAGCTCCGCCAGGACGACATCGTGGAGCACTTCTTCGTCACCACGACGCACCACTGGCTGCTGGCCTTCACGAACAAGGGCCGGGTCTACCGCTTCAAGGCGTACGAGCTGCCGGACTCGGGCCGGGACGCCCGTGGCCAGCACCTGGCCAACCTGCTCGCCATGCAGCCCGACGAGCACGTGATGGAGATCCTCGACCTGCGGGACTACAACGTGGCGCCGTACCTGGTGCTGGCGACCCGCAGCGGCCTGGTGAAGAAGACGCGGCTGTCCGAATACGATTCGCCGCGATCCGGTGGCCTGATCGCGATCAACCTGCGCGAGGATGACGAGGTGATCGCCGCCCGTCTCGTCTCCGAGGGTGATGACCTGCTGCTCGTGTCGAAGAACGCGCAGTCGATCAGGTTCACCGCCTCCGACGACGCGCTGCGCCCGATGGGCCGGGCCACCAGCGGAGTGATCGGCATGCGCTTCGTGGACGGTGACGAGCTGCTCGCGATGAACGTCATGAGCGACGGCGACGACGTGTTGATCGCGACCGAAGGTGGGTATGCGAAGCGGACACCCGCCGACCAGTACCCGGTCCAGGGCCGGGGCGGCAAGGGCGTGCTGACGGCGAAAATCGTCAGTGCCCGTGGCAAGCTGGTCGGAGCCGTCATGGTGCGTCCCGAGGACGAGGTCTTCGCGATCACCTCTGCCGGCGGGGTGATCCGTACCAGCGCCGGCGAGATCAAGCAGTCGGGCCGCCAGACCATGGGCGTCCGCCTGATGAACCTGGCCGAGGGTGACAGCGTTGTCGCCCTCGCTCGCAACGCCGAGTCGTTGGAGACCGAGGACAACGGGGCAGGAGACGAGGCATGAGCGAGCGTAAAGAGCGACTCGACCAGCACAGCGTGGCGTCAGGCGAGGGCGTGGCATGAGTGACACCGGCGGGCCGCGGACACCCGGCGGCAAGCAGAGACCGACGGGCGCCCGCCCGGCGTCGTCCCCGAACGGGGTTACCGCGCGGGCGCACGATGGCGGTAGCGTCGCCAAGGTGGCTTCCGAAGGAGATGACGTGACCGCCGCCGACAAGGCGAAGGCCGACGACACCATGCGCATCAGGACGTCGGCCGCCGATCAGCCATGGAAGCGGCAGGCGGCCACGGACGGCGCGTCCGAGAACGGCAGGTCCGACGTCGGCGGGGCGACCGCGCAGTATCCCCGCCCCACGGGCCTCGGTACGTCCACACCCTCTGTGGACAACGGGCGCCCGTCTGTGGACAACGCCCGGCCCTCGGTGGACGGCGGATCCGTACGCGGGCTGAGCTTCGGCCCCGCCGGGGACCGCCCCGCCGAGTCGCCGAAGGAGAAGGACAAGAACAAGAAGTCCGGCTTGCGCCCGCCGCGCAAGGCCCACCTGGTCCTGCGCAGGATCGAGCCGTGGTCGGCGATGAAGTTCAGCTTCGTCGTGTCGCTGGTGTGCTTCGTCGTGCTGTTCGTGGCCGTCGCCGTGCTGTACGGCGTGCTGTCGGCGCTCGGCGTCTTCTCCTCGATCACCGAGACCGTCACGCAGCTCACCACGAGCGGTGGCGCCGCCGGCAACGGGGTCGGCACCATCGACATCGGCAGCTGGTTCGAGCCGGTCCGCATCCTCGGGTACGCGGCACTGCTGGGCGCGCTGAACGTCGTGCTCATCACCGCGCTCTCCACCCTCGGCGCGGTGATCTACAACATCTCCGCGGACCTCGTGGGCGGTGTCGAGGTCACCTTCAGCGAAGCGGAGTGACCCCGGCCGCAGCAGGCACGGTACGGCTGGCCGCCCCATCCGAGCGGCCCGCCGTACGGAGCCGCGCCCGCTGGCACGACCAGGGGCCCGGACACGGTAAGCTTTTCCTCGTTCGGAACGACGGATTCGCCACCGGAAACGGGATGCGGTAACGTTCGTTGCGCGGTGCGGGGCTATAGCTCAGTCGGTTAGAGCGCTTCCCTGATAAGGAAGAGGTCCCAGGTTCAAGTCCTGGTAGCCCCACCACGAAGCACTACTCAGAGGCCAGTTCCCACGTCCGGGACCTGGCCTTTTGGCCGTCATCAAACCGTCGTGACCCCGCACTGATGCGTTCAAGCCGGTTCTCACGGTACCTGCTCGCGTCTGTGCCGGCAGGAAGAGCCCCGTATACCTCGGTTCCGATTGTGCTGTTACGGTAGGCCGCGGTGCGCCGGGAAGTCTGGTCGGCAACGTCTTTCAGCGTTGCACTCGGCGGAGGTTCTCGGTGGCACACATGACGGCCTGTAGGCACCACATCGAGGCCGACGTTCGATGAGTGCTCTGCTGCCGGCGTTCGCCGGTGTCCTGCTGCTGGCCGTGCTGCTGTCCAGCCTGGCCAACCGCACGATCCTGTCCACCGCGGCGTTGTTCCTGGTCGCCGGGTTCGTCCTGGGCAATGGCGTGCTGGGCGTGATGCCGATCGCTCCGGACGACGAGATCGTCGGCACGCTGGCGGAGCTCGCGCTGTTCGCGGTGCTGTTCACCGACGGCATGCGGGTCGGCTGGACAGAGCTGCGCGAGGCATGGAAGCTGCCCGGGCGGGCGCTCGGCTGGGGCCTGCCGCTCACGCTGGTGATCACCGCGGTCGGCGCGCACTACCTGGTCGGGCTGGGCTGGATCGAGTCGCTGCTGATCGGGGCGATCCTCTCGCCCACCGACCCGGTGTTCGCCGCCGCGCTGGTCGGCAACGAGAAGGTGCCACCCCGGCTGCGCCGGCTGCTCAACGTCGAGTCGGGCGTCAACGACGGGCTGGCCCTGCCGTTCGTGATGGTGTTCCTCGCGGTCGCCGCGGGCTCGCACAACCTGCACCTCGGTGAGCTCGCACTGGAGCTCGCCGTCGGGGTGCTGATCGGCGTGGCCGTCCCGTGGTTGGCCATCAAACTGGAGCGCACTCGCTGGTTCTCCGCCTCCACCGCCTACGAGCCGCTGAACGCGCTGGCCATCGGCCTGCTGGTGCTGGCGCTCGGCAAGGCCACGCACGGCAACCTGTTCCTGGCCGCCTTCTGCGCCGGCATCACGGTGGCGACCTTCGGCGAGCGGCAGCGCGAGTCGTTCGAGCACTTCGGCGAGTTGATCGCCGAGCTGTTCAAGCTGGGCGCCCTGCTGGTGTTCGGCGCGTTGATCAGCCCGGCGCTGCTGGGCTCGGTCGGCTGGGTGGGCTGGGTGTTCGCGATTCTGGCGCTGGTTGTGGCCCGGCCGGTGGCCATCTGGGTGTCCTTCCTCGGCTCGGGCCTGGGCGTGCGTGAGCAGGCCGCGACGGCCTGGTTCGGGCCCAAGGGCTTCGCCTCGGTCGTCTACGGGCTCATCGTGCTGGGCTCGGGCATCGTCGCCGCCCAGCAGGTCTTCCAGCTCGTCGCGGTGACCATCGTCGCGTCGATCCTGCTGCACTCCTCCACCGACATCCTGGTGGCCCGCTGGTTCGACGACGAGCGTGAGGTCCCCGCCTGGTATGGTGCCGCCCGCCGGCTGCGCGGACACGTACGCCGCAGTAATGAGTCATGATGCGGGCCTGGGGTGTTCTGGGGTGGTTCCGGCATCCGACGCAGGTCATCACGACCGGTTTCGGGGCGGCGGTCCTCCTGGGGACCCTCCTGCTGTCCACCCCGCTCGCCACGACCTCGGGGAAGCCCGCGGGATGGATCACGGCCCTGTTCACCGCGACATCGGCGGTGTGCGTGACCGGGCTGACCGTCGTCGACACGGCCGCCCACTGGTCGGCGTTCGGCGAGGTGGTCATCGCCGCCCTGATCCAGGTGGGCGGTTTCGGCATCATGACGCTCGCGACCGTCTTCACCCTGCTGATCTCCCGCAGGCTGAGCCTGCGCGCCCGATTATCCGCGCAGGCGGAGACCAAGGCGCTCAGCGCGAGTGACCTGCGGCGCGTGGTGGCCAAGGTCGTGCTGTTCAGCTTGGCGTCCGAAGCGGTGACGGCGTCCGTACTCACGCTCAGGTTGGTGACGGGATATGCGGAGCCGGCCGGTCATGCCGCCTACCTCGGTGTCTTCCACGCGGTCTCGGCGTTCAACAACGCCGGTTTCGCGTTGTGGCCCGACAGCCTGGTCCGCTTCGTCGGTGATCCGTGGATCTGCCTGACCATCGCGGCGGCGGTGATCGTGGGCGGGCTCGGCTTTCCGGTGCTGTTCGAGTTGCGCCGTTCCTGGCGCCGTCCCAGCCGGTGGTCACTGCTGACCCGCGTCACGCTCGCGGTGACCGCGGTTCTGCTGGTCGGCGGCACGCTGGTCTTCCTCGGCGCCGAATGGTCCAATCCCCGCACCCTGGGGAAGCTGGACGGGCCGGGCAAGCTGCTGGCGGCGTTCTTCACCGCCGTCATGCCGCGGACCGCGGGATTCAACAGCCTCGATGTCGCCCAGATGCATCCGTCCAGCTGGCTGGTCACCGACCTGCTGATGTTCGTCGGCGGCGGCAGCGCGGGCACCGCCGGCGGCATCAAGGTCACCACTGTCGGCCTGCTGATGTTCATCGTCTGGACCGAGATGCGCGGCGAGAGCCGGGTGAACATCGGCCACCGCCGCCTGCCCGAGGCGGCGCAGCGGCAGGCGGTCTCCCTCACCGTGCTCGGCGTGGGCCTGGTCGCGTTCTCGACCTACATCCTGCTGGTGCTCACTCCGCACAGTCTGGACCGGGTGCTCTTCGAGGTCGTCTCCGCCTTCGGCACGGCGGGCCTGTCGACGGGCATCACCGCCTCCATCCCGCCGGCCGGGCACCTGCTGCTCGTCGCTCTGATGTTCGTCGGCCGGATCGGCCCGCTCACGCTGGGCTCCGCGCTCGCCCTGAAAGAGCGCACGCGGCGGTACGAACTCCCGGAGGAAGGCATGATCGTCGGCTGACGAGCACGGGCACGCTCAAGGCATCGGCGGTCACATCAGATAACGCAGCCACAGGTACGGCGCGACCAGGGCGACGGTCACCACCGTGACGATGAGTCCGTATTTGGTGAACTGCCAGAAGCTGATCGGGGTGCCGTTGCGCGCGGCGATGCCCAGGACGACGACGTTGGCGGCGGCGCCGACGGCGGTCGCGTTGCCGCCCAGGTCGGCCCCGAAGGCCAGCGCCCACCACAGCACCTGCGCGGGCCCGCCGCCACCGTTCGCCTGGACGAGATCGGCGACGATCGGGCTCATCGTGGCCACGTACGGGATGTTGTCCACGATCGCCGACAGTCCCGCCGAAGCGCCGAGCAAGCCCATGGTGGTCAGCTCCGTACGTCCGGAGGTCGCCTCCACAGCGGTGTGGGACAGCCGCTCGATGACGCCCGTCTCCACCAGGCCGCCCACCATGACGAACAGCCCGGCGAAGAAGACCAGTGTGGGCCACTCCACCTCGGCCAGGGCCTGCTGAGTGGTGATCTTCGTGGCCGCCACGAGCACGCCCGCGCCGAGTAGTGCGACCACCGACGGCTCGTAGTGCAGCACCGGGTGCAGCACGAACGCGGCCATGACCAGTGCGAGCACCGCCAGGCTCTGCCACAGCAGCCGCCGGTCGGAGATCGCCTCGCGCTCGTTCAGGGCCATGACCTCCTCGGCCCGCTGCGGGTCGTAGCGCAGTGAGCGCCCGAACATCAACCGGCATAGCCCGATGAAGACCAGCATCAGCACGATGACCAGCGGGGCCATGTGGACGAGGAAGTCGTTGAAGCTCAGCCCGCCCCGGCTGGCGATGATGATGTTGGGCGGGTCACCGACGAGTGTGGCGGCGCCGCCGATGTTGGAGGCCATCGCCTCGGCGATCAGGAACGGCGTCGCGGGCAGCGCGAGACGCTCGCACACCAGGAACGTCACCGGCGCGATGAGCAGCACGGTGGTGACGTTGTCGAGCAGGGCCGAGGCACACGCGGTGATGACCACCAGCAGGGCCATCAGCCGGAACGGCCGGCCTCTGGCGCGTTTGGCCGCCCAGATGGCCAGGTACTCGAAGATCCCGGTCTCCTTGAGCACCCCGACGATGATCATCATGCCGAGCAGTAGGAAGATCACGTTCCAGTCGATGCCGGAGTGCGTGGAGAAGAAGGCCGCCTCGGCATCGGTGGCATGGACGAGCAGCATGATCCCCACGCCGCCGAGGGCGGCCGCGACGCGGTGGACCTTCTCTGTGGCGATCAGCGCGTAGGCCGACAGGAACACCGCCACGGTGACCCAGGCGAGCATGCTCATGCGGCGAGCACCCGGTCGAGCAGGGCCTGCAGGGTCACCGCGCCCAGCAGCCGACCGTCCTCTGTCACTGCGACCAGGGGACTGTGGGTGCGGGCCATCAGCGCGGCCAGTTCCAGCACAGTGGCGTCAGGATCGGTGACCGGTAGTTTCCTGGGCGGATCCGGCAGGGCGTCGCGCACTCTGCGGCCGTTCGCGCCCTTGAGGAAGGTGTCGGCGTGCGCCTCGTCCACGACACGGGCCAGCGCCGGGTCGTCCTGGCAGTAGGCGGGAACGGCTAGGCGCAGGACTTCGGGGCCGGGCAGGATGGTGATCGGCGCCCCTGTCTCGTCGACCACGACGAGGCCGGGCAGGTCTTGGTGCGCCAGGAGCCCGGCGGCTTCGGGGACGGGCGTGTCCAGGCCGACCGTGGGGAAGGGGGCGAGCAGATCTCGGGCGCGCACGTACACGTCCTTCGCGACATAAGGGGGACAGAACGTGCCGACCAGACTTCCCGGCTCACCGGTGGCCACCCTACCGGTGATCGCCTGGTTGGTGCAGAGTGGGCCCGTGCCCGCTGTCCACGTCTCGGCTCTGAGCAAGAAGGCACGGTGACGTCGCCGCAGCCGACGAGGTGACCTTGAGCACCGGCGCGTGGCTGCCGGCCCTGCCCACCACCCGCATGGCGATCGTCGCGGCCAAGTTCGCGGTCGCGGCCGTGCGGTCGGTACTACTGGCGATCCAGGCGGCCCTGCTCGGCCTGCTCATAAGCATGCGCTCGGCCTGCCGGGCTGGTCGGCCCGGGCGATGATCCACCCGGTTTCGTCGAGACCGGCGATCAACCTACGTGAGCATCCTCCGACGGCTGGGTGAGGCCCGTGGCGACGACGTCGATGAGCAGGTCGAGGATCTTCGGATACAGGTCGGGGGTCGCCAGGCGGTTCCGGTGCATCGGCATGAGGAGCACGGCCTGCAGCACACCGGTGATCACGTCCGGGTCGGCGTTCACGAGGTCCTCGTCGTGCTGTGCGAGGAAGGCCGCCAGAGCGGTGACGGGATTCTCCTGCGCCTGCGTCACCCGGGCGGGGTCGAGCTTCCTGATTACGGCATCCATCTCCTCGGGATGCGTCATCAGCCTGCCGTACAGGGGATTGCTCTCCAGCTCGGCGAGCGTGGCGTGGAGGAAGCGCCGCAGCCCCGCGCGGATGTCGGACTCGCTCAGCAGTGCGTGGTCGATGACCTTGCGCTTGACCTCGGCCATCTGGGCGAGCATCAGCTCCAGATAGAGCGCCTCCTTGGAGTCGAAGAAGACGTAGAAGGTGCTCTTGGCGATCCCGGTGCCTGCGACCAGATCCTCCAGCGAGGTCTTGCGCAGGCCCTGGGTGGTGAACAGGCGCCGGCCGTTGTCCAGGAGGAGCCCGGTGATGCGGGCGCGCTCCTCGGCGGAGAAGGCGGGAGGCACGGGCTTCGTCCTTTCAGATTCGCGGTCCTAGCCCTGCAGCTGGAATTTGCGCTCTATCATCCGGCGTACCGGGCCCCACGACGACAGGCGCAGCGGCAGCTGGGTGAGTTCCAGTACGACGGGGTTGCGCGGCGCGTAGACGCCCTTCACCCGGCGGCCGAGCTTCTGTTTCTTCTCGGCTTCCGGCCGCACCTGCGCCTCCCACTCCGCCAGCGCGGTGATGACGTCGCCGCCGTGGCGTTCGAGGGCGGCGCCGAGCAGATCGGCGCCGCCGACGGCGAGTGAGGAGCCGTATCCGGCGAACAGCGTGACGCACCATGCGGCGTCGCCCAGCAGGACGACCCGGCCGCGGCTCCACCGGTCGACCACCATCTGGGCGATGTTGTCGAAGTAGACCGAGTCGGCGTGCTTCAGGCCCTCCAGCGCCTGGGGCACCAGCCAGCCCATGTCGCCGTAGACGTCCTGCAACTCCCGCAGAGCACTCCCTGTCCCGTCCTGGTCGGTGCGGTAGCCGAAGAAGGCGGCCGTACGGCCGTCGCCCACACTCATCATGGCGAACGTCCGGCCGTTGTCGCTGATCGAGCTCGTGGTCCCTTCCGGCAGTCCGGCAGGCCGCTCCTTCATCATGTAGACCGCGACCCTGTGCCCCATGTCCAGGCGGTAGTTCTCCTCGGGGCCGAAAACCAGAGCGCGGGTGGCCGAGTGCAGGCCGTCGGCGCCGATGAGCAGGTCGGCCGACTCGACGGCGCCGTCGCTCAAGGTGACGCGCACCGCGTCCGCGTCCTGGTCGACGGCGGTGATCGTCGTGCCGAAACGGATCGGGGTCGTGTTCCTCGCCGCCTCGTACAGCACCGACTCGATGTCGCCGCGCAGGATGTTGAACGATCTGTTTCCCATGGTGGCGGCGATCGTCTGGCCGCCGACCGCGAACCGGCGCTCGCCGTTGGGCTTGCGGTAGACGAGCTCCCGGGTGACGAAGGCCCGCTCCTTCAGGGCCGGCAGAATGCCCATCCGCTCGGCGCCGTCGTACCCGATTCCCCCGAAGGTGACGCCGTAGCCGCCGCCGCGGCGCTCCGGCGCCCGCTCGACCACCAGGATCTCCCACCCCGCCTGCGCCAACCGCAGCGCGGCGGCGAGTCCGGCGATTCCTGCTCCACTGATGATCGCGCGCATGTCGCACTCTCCCTTCTGTGTCTATAAAAACAGATTAAAATTATGTTTTCAACCCGGCGATCAGGACCCAGTGACGGCGCGGCCATGGTCGGCCGCGTACGCGGCGAACACCTCCGCGGGCGTTCCGTTCGTGTGGAGGAAACGCTGGTCGAGGATGCCGGCGAGGTCTTTCAGCGCATCAGTGAGCACGGTGGCCGTCAGACGCACATCTGCCCGCCGGGCCGCCTGCCCGCGCTGAGCGAGGTGAACGGCATAGCCGATCTCGGCCGCCAGAGAGGAGTGATCCTCGCCGTCGTGAAAGTAGTAGGCCTCGGCGTACTGGGTGAAGTCGATACGGACACGCACCACCTCGGTGGCCAGGCTCTCCAGCAACGAGGCACCCACAGCGCAGTCGAGCTGCTGCACGGACGGGTCCGACCGGTGCAGCAGCGCCAACCGGATGGCGAGCACCCGTCGGCGGGTCAGCGTCGGGTAGATCTCCAGCACCCAGGAGACGGTGGCCGTCAGGAGGACGAAGCCGATGAGAGCCTCCAGAGGCGAGGCCACACGGAGCCAGCCTTCGGCAGGCACGATGTCCCCGAGCCCGAGGGTGGCGACCATGACAAGCGACAGGTAGATGGAATCGAGTAGCTCCGGCTCCTGCGACAGCCCGGAACCAGGTGCGAAAGCGAACGCCTCGGGCATGTGGGGCCAGTAGACGATGGCCCAGCCCAGGATGATGATGAAGGCCCACATGCCGACCACCGTCACCATGGCGAGCGGGCCGACGAGCCCCACCACTCGCCTGCGCGCTCGCAGATGCCGGGCCAGTTTCCACAACGCCGTCATGACGAGTCGGCTCAGGCCTCCATGGCGGGTGGGGTGCCAGAGCGTGTGGAACAGGTCTCGAAGGGCGGCCATGATCAGCGCTGCGCCGAGCAGCGAGACCAACCACTCCATTCGTCTCTCCCACGCTTACCTCATGTGAAGCGGCGGGGCGGCTCGTGGCGGCCGTAACCGGCCCGCGCTTGGAGCCTAGGTTGCACGCCCTGTAGGTGGATGCAGACTCGCCGTATGAGCGGCAGGTGTAGCCGCTCTTGGGCGCGTACAGGGTGCGCAGCAGCCAGCCCCGCGATGTCCCCATCGCTCGGGCTCGGCTGGAACTGATGCGCGACATGTACGGCTTCGTGGCACGCGAGTTCCCCAAACTGTTGGCCCGATGAGATCGGATACGTGGCCACCGTCCCGCTCCGTCCGGCGAATAGCCGCGACCGCTGATCCCATGGCTGGCGCAAGCGGGACGAGGCGATCACCGCTTGCACGATGTCGGGATGGGCCCTTCTGTCACCTCGGGACCGCGGTGGCGAAGCCGCAGCGTGTTGACCAAAACGATAGTCGCTGTCAAATTATAGATCATGTCAGAATTTGGGAGCCGTCGACGACACCCCGGCGGGACCCGGCCGGGCGCGCGGATGCTCAGGCGGCCGGGCGGCTTCCTCATCGCGCCGGGCGGGACCGTCCCGGCCGTCCACCACGGTCGCCACACCGACGATCAGTGGAGCATGGACGACCTCCGCGTCCTCGCGGCCACCCCCGCCGAATCGGAGCGAGGACGATGAACTGGTACGCGGCCACGGTCACCGCCGCCATCACACTCTTCGCCGCCATCGTCGGCAACCTGCTCATCCCCGCGTCGGCGTTGGCCTGGTTCCGCGGTTTGCCCTGGCCGCGCTGGCTGGTGCCGTACCGGGTCTTCATCGCCGTCGGCCTCATCTACTACGCGCTCATCGCGACCGTCCTGTACCGGGCCCTGGATCGTCAGGATCTGTCCGCGATCATCTGGGCCATCGTGGTCATCGTCGCCAATGAGGCGTGGAACGCCGTCTTCTTCGGCCTGCGCAGCACCTTGGCCGGCTTCACCGGCATGCTGGCCTTCGCCGCCCCGCTGTCCGCCCTGATCATCGCGGCACGACACGACTTCGTATCCCTGGTGCTGCTGCTCGTCTACGCTCTGTGGGTCGTCTACGACATCGCTTGGACCGCCGCGCTCTGGAGAACGTCGCGTTCCAAGCAGTGAGGAACATGATCTGCGGGGCCGTGGTCTCGCTAAGCGAGCAATCGCCACCGGACTGGAGTACGGCGCTGCACGTTGCCGGCCCACGGCCTTTCGGGTGACTGTCGCCGGCTTCGACATCCGTGCCCAGCGGGTCGTCTACTGCAACGCCGCGCCGGCCGTCGGGGTGCTGTCAGGGCGAGTAGACGGGCGCGAGATCGACGAATATGCGGTAGTCCGAGATCAGGCCGTCGTCGCGGGTGCGCCAGATGGATACGGCCACGGCGCTCGCGTCCTTGCCGTCGAGCCTCCGGTAGGTCACCTCGGTCTCGGCGATGATGTCGGCGTCCACCCGCCAGTCGCGGACGAGCCGGTGCCGCAGGCCGCCGATGGTGGAGTAGAACTCCCGCAGCCCGGCGACGATGGCCCCACGCCCCACCAGTGGCTCGGCATTGCCGAACACCAGCGTCGCATCCTCGGCCAGCAGTCGCCCGAACTCCTCAGGATCGAACGAATCCACTGATCGGAAAACGCGTCGCACCTCATCGTCGGACATGCCGGTCCCTTCTCACAGACGGGATCACTGAGGGGGACGATACGGGGCGAAGGATGGCGTACAACTAGCGCAAGGGTGGGGATCTCGTCGCCGCGTCCGGGTCGGATCGATGACGTGGACCAGTAGCCGCCGTCCAACACGACGTCGAAGGGGTCCTCAAACTCGGCCAGCCGCCTGGCATCGTGACGGAGGAACATCCTCGGCGGCCTGGACCTTGGTGCGGGCCGTTTCGGCGGTGGAGGACGGGACGGTTGGACGAGTCATGCGTACTCATTGGTCAGTAGGTGGTGATAGGAGGTCAGGTGGCGTACGAAGCCGGCGGTCACCGCGCCGACGACGCGTCCGTCACGGTGGTATTCGGCGAGGAATCGACCATCGGGTTCGAGGTTGATCAGGCGCAGCTGGTAGCCGGCGCCGGTGAAGCCGACGGACTGCAGCCTGTGGCCGTACAGGTGGCACCAGAACGACGGGACCGGGTCGAATGGGGCAGCGATGCCGAGCAGTGACCGGGCCGCGTGCGCGCCCTGCTGGACGGCGTTGCTGTAGTGCTCCACCCGGATGAGCTCCCCACCGAGCAGGACGGATGGCCGGCGGGCGACGTCTCCGGCCGCGACCACCTGCGGCGCGGCCAGCCCAAGGTGGTCGACGACGACACCACGGTCGAGGCGTAGGCCGCCACCGCGCAGCCAGTCGATTTCCGGTTCTGCGCCGAGAGCCACGACAAGCAGGTCGCACGGTAGTACCGTGCCGTCGTCGAGGTGCACGTGCTCCACCTGACCGGAGCCGGTAGCGGTGACGACGCGGCGGCCGAGCCGCAGGTCGACGCCGTGAGCCCGGTGCAGGTCCGCGATGACGGCGCCGAGGCGCTCACCCAGGGGCCGGCGGAGCGGCACCTGGTCGGATTCCACCAGGGTGACCCGCAGATCCAGGCCACGCAGTGTGGCGGCGAGCTCCGAGCCGAGGAACCCGGCGCCGGCGATCACTACGCGGGGACGGGTGCCGAGGGCGGCGCGCAGCGCCCGGGCGTCGTCGAGCCCGCGTAACGTGACCACGCCCCGGAGACCGCCGATACCCGGCAGCGTTCTGGCCCGTGCTCCGGTGGCGATGACCAGACCGTCGAATGCGACTGGCGGCAGGGCGCCCCGGTGCAGTCGGCGGCCGGCCAGGTCGAGGCCGGTGGCCGCATGACCCAGGAGCCAGGTCGCTCCGAGTTCGTCGGTGCCGGTGAGGCCGACGTCGGCGCCGCGATCGACAAGGTATTCCTTGGACAGGGGCGGCCTTCGGTAGGGCCGGTGGCGCTCGGCGCCGACCATGCTGATTACGCCGTCATATCCGAAGCGGCGGAGTTCCCGCGCGGCGGTCAGCCCGGCTAGACCGGCACCGGCGATTGCGATGAAGAACGTGTCGGCGGCGGCGATCCACCGTTGTTGCTCGGCGGTCAGCTGGCCGGTGACGAGCGTGGTCCTGCTTGTCGTGGGTGAGTGGTCGACGTAGGTGCGGGTTTGGATGTACTTCGGGCAGTTCGCGTACACCTGCTCGGTGTGCACCAGGAGCTGATTTCCGTCGCCGCGAGCGCGACCGTTGACTCGCATCCGTCTCCGGCTGGACGGCTCGATCGCGAGAATGCCGATGTCCCGTTCGGTGTCGAACCGGCCGGCGAGCGGATCGCCGGAACCGGGCAGCCGGTCGGCGATGACGGTGCGTTCGTCGGGTGCGGTGATGAACCCGGGCGGGCCGGTGAGCGCGGTGGCCCATGCGGCGCCCGGTTTCGTCGGCGGCTGCGATCACCACCAGACGCCCGTTGATGTCGATGCTCTCGACCCTGCCGTCGTTGACGTACGGCGTGAGCACGCCCCCGAACTCGAAACGCTCGCCACCTTCATGGCCGTGCCGGCCACCCCGTGGCTCCACCACTTCTTCGCACTGAAGCTGGTCGGCTTCCCCATCCCCTGGACTGCGGCCGGCATCGCCGTCGTCGCCGCGGCCGCGCTCGAAATGCCCTCCCCCTCCCGGACCGGCTCACAGCGAACCGGCCTGGCCTGCTCGTGACGGTCGGTCTCCCTCGCTCGCTTCCGTCACGGGTTCCAGGTGACCGGAAGGCTCTTCACCCCGTAGATGTCCGCGAGCTCCGGGCGCAGGTCGACATCCTCCGCCGGTACGGCCAGGCGCAGCGTGGGAAAGCGGTTGATCAGCGCGGGGAACGCGACCCCCATCTCGACGCGGGCCAGCTGCGCGCCCAGGCACTGGTGGATGCCGTGGCCGAAGGCCAGGTGCCCGCCGTCCTGCCTGCGGAGGTCGAGCACGTGGGGATCGGGGAAGCGCTCGGGGTCGCGGTTGGCGGTGTTGTAGGACAGGATGACGGTCGTACCGGCCTTGATGGTGTGGTCGCCCAGTTCGACGTCCTCCAGCGCCGTCCTCATGAACGTCTTGGCGACGCTCAGATAGCGCAGCAGCTCCTCCACGGCTCGGTCGGTGAGCGCGGGATCGGCGCGCCACGCGGCTAGCTGCTCCGGGTGGCGCAGGAGCGCGAAGGCCCCCAGCGCCAGCATGTTCGCGGTGGTGTCGAACCCGGCCGACAGCAGGATCAGGGCGACCCCCTTCAGCTCCTCGTCGGTCAGATCGCTGTCGGTGAGGTCGCTGAGCACGTCGTCGGTGGGGGTGGCGCGCTTGGCGGCCACCAGTTCGGCGAGGTACTGCTGGGTCGCGGTGTAAGCCGCGAACAGTTCCTCGTCGCCGGCCTCCCCGCCGAGGAACTTGTCGATGTGTTCCTGGAATGAGCCCCGGTCCTCGTACGGCACGCCCAGCAGCTCACAGATGATGACGGAGGGGATGGGCTTGGCGAACGCGGTCACCAGGTCCGCCGGCGGGCCGGCCTTCTCCATCGCGTCCAGGTGCTCGGCGGTGACCTGTTCGACGCGCTCGGTGAGCTGCCGCATCCGCCGTACGGTGAACCTGCCCACCAACGGTTTGCGGTAGCGGCCGTGCTGCGGATCGTCCATCAGCAGGAACTCGCCGGGCGGCGCCGGGGGGACCTCGATGTCGCCGTAGTCGACCAGCGGATGGTGACGCATGAGCTCCCTGCGTGAGCTGAACCGCGAGTCGGCGAGAACCGACCGGACCAGGTCGTATCCGGTGACCAGCCAGCCCTGGTGCCCGTCCGGGAAGGGGAAGCGACTGATCGGGCCGTGCTCGCGGGCCTGGATCAGCTCCTCGGGCGGGTCGAAGGGACAGCCGGGCCGGCGCGCCGTCGGCATCGTCGTGACGGTGTGCAGGGATTCAGCCATGTCTTTCTCCCTATTCCTAGGCGTTCATGAAGCTCCAAGGCTGTGCCGCGATGAACGGCGACGGCCTAGGAGATCTTGCGGCGGTAGGTGCGCATGGCGAAGGCGAACGCGACGACGAGGATGCCGACGCACCAGGCCAGGGCGGTCCAGATGTCGGTTCCGACCGGCTGCTGGGTGAACAGGGCGCGGATGGCGTTGACGATGGAGGTCACCGGCTGGTGCTCGGCGAAGGCGCGCACCGGGCCGGGCATGGTGCCGGTGGGCACGAAGGCCGAGCTGAGGAAGGGCAGGAAGATGAGGGGGTAGGAGAACGCGCTCGCGCCTTCCATGGTCTTGGCCGAGAGGCCGGGGATGACGGCGATCCACGTGAGTGCCAGGGTGAACAGGATCAGGATGCCGGCGACCGCGAGCCATGCGGGCGCCCCCGCCGCCGAGCGGAAGCCCATGAGCAGGGCGACGAGCACGACGACCACGAGTGAGATCAGATTGGCGACCAGCGAGGTCAGCACGTGCGCCCACAGCACGGACGAGCGTGCGATCGGCATGGACTGGAAGCGCTCGAAGATGCCGCCCTTCATGTCCATGAAGAGCCGGAACGCGGTGTAGGCGATGCCCGAGGCGACGGTGATGAGCAGGATGCCGGGCAGCATGTAGTTCACGTACGAGTCCGACCCTGTTCTGATCGCGCCGCCGAACACGTAGACGAACATCAGCATCATGGCGATCGGCATGACCGCGGTCGTGATGATGGTGTCGGGGCTGCGCGTGATGTGGCGTAAGGATCGTCCCAGCAGGACGACGGTGTCGCCGAAGAAATGCTTGGCCATCGTGGTTCCTTACTGGTCCGTACTGACCTGGGGTGTTGGCCGGGCGGCGCCGTTCCTGCCGTCGGTACCGACGAGGGTGAGGAAGACGTCCTCGAGGGTCGGCTGCTTCTCGACGTATTCGACCTTGGCGGGCGGGAGCAGCTTCTTGAGCTCGGCGAGGGTGCCGTTGACGATGATCCGGCCCTCGTGGAGGATCGCGATTCGGTCGGCGAGGTGTTCGGCCTCGTCCAGGTACTGCGTGGTGAGCAGCACGGTCGTCCCCTGGGCGGCGAGTTCCTTGACGGCCTGCCACACTTCGATGCGTGCCTGGGGGTCGAGCCCGGTCGTCGGCTCGTCGAGGAATATGACCGGCGGGTTGCCGATGAGGCTCATGGCGATGTCGAGGCGGCGGCGCATGCCACCGGAGTACGTCGCCACCTTCCGCCCGGCCGCGTCGGTCAGCGAGAAACGGGCGAGCAGGTCATCGGCGACCTTGCCCGGGTTCCCGAGGTGCCGCAGCCGGGCGACGAGCACCAGGTTCTCCCGCCCGCTGAGGATCTCGTCGACGGCGGCGAACTGTCCGGTGAGGCTGACGGACTTCCGTACGTCGGCCGCCTCCGTGGCGACGTCGAAGCCGTTGACGCGGGCCGTGCCCGCGTCGGCCTTGAGCAGCGTGGACAGGATCTTCACGGCCGTGGTCTTGCCCGCCCCGTTGGAGCCGAGCAGGGCGAAGATGCTGCCCCGCGCCACGGAGAAGTCCACACCGCGCAGCACCCGCAGTTCCTTGTAGGACTTCTCCAGGCCCCGCACCTCGATCGCCGGGGCTTGCTGCGTCGTCATCACGTGCTCCTGTCCTGTCTTCCGGGCTCCTCGTCGGCGGCGCGCTCGACGGCGCTGATGAGGCGGTTGCGCACCCGGCTCCTCCACTGTCCGAGCGGGTAGTTGGCCGCGAACGCCTCCACGAACTCCACGGGGTCCTCCCCGAAGAGGTCGCGGATCGGAGTTCCGTCCGCAGCGCTCTGTTCGAACAGATCGGCCAGGTCCTCGTACATCGCGATCGCACCGGCGCCGTCGGCCGGCCCGAGGAGCATCAGGTAGCGCTCCATCGCCTCGGCCGCCGTTCGGTAGCTCTCGGGAAGCTGCTTGATGCGCGCCTTGTACTGCCGGTAGCGCCGCTTGTCCTCCAGCGACCCGGTGACCTTCTCCAGGTACTGCAGATAGCGGCTCTTCGACTCGTCCGGCCCTGTGGCCATGTCTACTTACCTCCTTCGCGGAGCCGTTCAAGCCTCTCGGCGAGGAAGCTCCAGGTCCTCCAGAACTCTTCGAGGTACTCCCGTCCCTGGGCGTTCAGGGAGTACACCTTGCGCGGCGGCCCCTTCTCGGACGGGACCTTTTCCACGTCGACCAGGCCGCGCTGCTCGACCCGGACCAGCAGCGCGTAGATGGTGCCCTCGGCGATGTCCGAGAAGCCCTGGTCCCGCAGCCACGCCGTGATCTCGTAGCCGTACGCGGGCCGGCCGGACAGGATCGCCAGGACGATGCCCTCCAGCGTTCCCTTGAGCATCTCGGTCGCCTGCTTGCCCATGGAGACGCCCCCTTTCAGCTACTTGGTGTTGCTGAGTACCGGTACACAGTAACGCTGACTACCGGTACTAAGCAACACCAAGTAGTTCGGGCATGGATGTGCCCTGATCACTGCTTGTGAGCGAGCCCGTCGCCTGAATGGCGCGATGCCCGAACGCCCCATCCAGTCCACCATCGCCGAACACGCTGATACGGCGCCGTCACCGGCCTGACGCGGCCGCTGACACGAGACGCAGGAAATGGACGCCCGAAGCCTGTGATTCCATCGATGATCACGGGTGGCTTGGCGCCGGCGTGCCGTACGGTCGGCGTTTCGACGACGTCCGGGCGCGCGGCCGACGGGCTCGTCAGTGAGGCAGGGCCTGCGGGTTCACCGACGTGTCGCTTCTGGCGATGCCTTCGCTCCCCGACAGGGCCGTGTCGGCGATGCGTTCCTGCTGCGCGATCTTGGCGTGCAGCTGCCCAAGGTCGTCGGCGTCGACGGTACGGAAGGCGCCTGCCATTTCCGCCGCACGGCCGAAGGGGCGGTCACGGGTCGCCCACAACCGTCCGGCATCGCTCCGCAGAATCCGCCAACCATCGTGCGACCGGGGTTCGGGGAGCCTGTTCACGTGCGTAAACGCTATCTGGTCATGATCACTGCGAGATGCGAGGGGTGTGTTTTTATCCTCCCGTACGGCCGGGATGGAGGCGGCGGGAGAAAAATCCACACCGAGTAGAAGATTTTTGTGCCGGGGTTCACGCAAGGAATGGCACACGCGTGGCCGTGGGCTACCGATTGATGCAGTCGAGACGGCATGACCGTCGTTCGTCCGGGACGAGGCCCTCCGAAGCGGAAGGGCCTCCGGACGTGTCGCCGGAGGCCCTTCTTACGCGCGTCCACCGCCTCGACCGACCTCCTCCTTGACGGGGCTGACGCGGTGGCCGCAGGTCATGCCGGTGGCGGTGTGACGCTTCTCCTTCGTTCGATCGGTCAGGTGCGGACGAGACGGGCGACGGCGTCCGAGGCTTCCTTGATCTTGACGTCGGCTTCGTTGCCACCCTTGGCGATGGCCTCGGCGACGCAGTGCGCCATGTGCTCTTCGAGGAGTTCCAGGGCGAACGCCTGGAGTGCTCTGTTGGCGGCCGAGACCTGGGTGAGGATGTCGATGCAGTATTTGTCCTCCTCGACCATCCGCTGCAGTCCGCGAATCTGTCCCTCGACGCGGCGCAGTCGCCTGAGGTGGTCTTCCCTGGTCCCCGTGTATCCGGCCATCTCCCCGCCTCGCTCTGCCGAGGTCTGCTGACCCCGCCCAACGCCCTACCCCCGTTGGGTATTTCGCGCGGGGGTGCAGGCCGCGGCCTTCTCCGGGCCTCGATCCGCTAGGACCGGCTCGCCAACTCGTAGCCGGCCTTCTCCACCGCGACGCGGATCTCCTCGTCGGTGAATCCCTCGCCGTTGACGGTGACCGCGCCGGTCGGCAGGTCGACGGCCACCCCGGTGACGCCGCCGACCTTGCCGATCTCCCCGGACACGGACGAGACGCAGTGGCCGCAGGTCATCCCGCTCACCGAATAGACCTTGCCGTCCGCCGCACCCGCCTCAGCGGTCGCCTCGACCTGAGCCGACTCCGTACCGCACGCACATGCAGTGCACATGTCCATCCTCCTTCGCTAAAGCCTACCCCAGGGGGGTATGTCGTGAGACCGTAGCATACCCCCAAGGGGTTAGTCTTCCTCTTCTGGACAGAGCCGGGCGAGGGCTGTAGGCCGTCCTCGCCCTATATGACCGGCGCCCTCCCTCGCCATGGCCGGGAGGACCACCGGGCGGTATTGTCCGCCGTCCTGGCCCTGCATCCCGCTCAAATCGATGACGCGGCGATGCCGATGGCCGGACCCCACGACCGGCGCGGCGGCGAACCCGGCTCTTCCCACCAGGGTCACGCCGGTGGCCAGGTCTGTCTCGCCCTGGCCGGGTCGGTCCTGCTACTTCTCCTCGTCTCAGTGGGTGCAGGCCGTTTCGGCGCCCCGCCGATCCGGCTGTTCCTGCAGTCGTCCCTCCCCCGCGGGCCGACCGCCCGTCCCAGAGGTCCGACTCTCACGCAACTCTGTGTGATCCGGGTGTAGAGGGCGCACTCGACGGTTCGCCTCGCCGTCGAGTCGCAGCGACCTGTCTTCACCTATACACGGGGAGTGTTCATCCATGAAGCGTCTTGCCATTCCCGCCGCCCTGCTCTCGGCCGGTCTGCTGGTCAGTGCCTGCGGCTCCACGGACACCGCGGGCCGCGACATGTCCGCCACGTCGTCGATGTCCGCGATGCCTGCCGAATCGCCGGCTCCTGCCACCAGCCCGGCCGCGGACCACAACGACCGGGACATCCGGTTCGCGCAGATGATGATCCCGCACCACCATCAGGCCCTTGAAATGGCGAAGCTGGCGGAGGATCGGGCTGGTAGCAGCAAGGTCAAGGAGCTGGCCAAGCAGATCGAAGCCGCCCAGGATCCCGAGATCCGGACGATGACCGGCTGGCTCGAGAGCTGGGGCGTTCAGGCTCCCGGCGAGGACGGCATGCCGATGGACCATATGGACCACGGCATGCCCGGCATGATGTCCGCCGAGGACATGAGGAAGCTCGAAGGCCTCAAGGGCGCCGAATTCGACAAGGCGTTCCTGACGATGATGATCCAGCACCATGAGGGTGCCATCACCATGGCCAAGGAGGAGCAGGGAGCCGGTGTCCACGAACCTGCCAAGCAGATGGCCGACTCCATCATCCCCGGTCAGTCCGCGGAGATCAGCACCATGAAGAAGCTCCTGAAGTAGGACTCCCGGCGGGTGGGCGACGGGTCCCTCATCGCCCACCCGTTCCTCGGATCCCAGGCGCGAGAAGGTGAGAACCGGGAGTGGTCGCCGCACTCATCGCCTTGGCCGGATGCGTGTTCCTGCTCGGGCACCTCGCGGGCCCCCTGCTGCTGCGCGCGCCCGGCCTGCTGGAACTGGCCGCCGACGACCACGCGGCACACCATCACGGAAGGGCTTCCCTGATCGGTGCGCTGCGGAAGCTCGCCGTCGCCTCTGCGGTCGGCGTCCCCGCCGTACTGGCGACCCTGGGCGTCATGATGCCGCCACTTGCTTGCTGAGCGTCTACGGCAGACATGTCGATTTCACTGTGCGGGGAATTGCGGCCGAAGCATGGCGAGCAGCGTCGAAGTCAGCAGACGGGGAGCGGCATCCTGCGTGACCTTGCCCGCCTCTACTTCGTCGGCCGCCGTGTGGATCAGGCTGAACAGGCTGGTAACCATCCAGTCGAGCGGCAGGTCCTTGCGGAAGACGCCCTCCTCCTGTCCCCGGGCGACGAGGTGTTCGACGCGGTGGCGTACCGGGTCGTGGTGCCGGTTGAGCCGCTCGGCTCCCAACGTGGCCATCGCGTGGGTGCGCAGCCGCCGGTAGTGGTTCAGTACCTGCCAGGTCGAATCGATCAGGTCCGCCAACGCCCGGTCCGCCGAGCCGTGGGAGCGGGCCAGGCAGTCGTCCGTCGCCTGCTCCGCCTTACTGATCGCGTGCACGACCAGCGCGTCGATCAGGTCCGCCCGGGAGGGGAAGTGCGCGTAGACGGTGACCCGGCCCAGCCCGGCGGCGCGGGCGACGTCGGCCATGCTGACGTTGTCGTTCCTGCCGAACAGATCCAGGGCGGTGGCGAGGATGGTGGCGATGTTGCGCTCGGCGTCGGCCCGGCGGGGCGAGTCGTCCTCGTCCCGCCGCCCGTCCGCCGTACGGGTGTCGCGTGCCGTGACCATGGATGCAGCCTAGGTCCTCAGTGCGCGTGCGGCCCTGCGACGTGGTGTGGTCTGCCGCGTGGGACCAGGACCAGGGTGACGAGGACGCCGAGAGCGGCACTGACGGCGCTCACGATGAAGGCGGTGCCGAAGCCGGTGATCGTGCCGGTCTCGATGCCCGTGGCTGCGACGGTGGAGACGACGGCGACGCCGACCGACCCGCCGACCTCGTGGAAGGTGTTGACCACGCCGGACGCAAGCCCGGCTTCCTGGTGGGAGATGTAGCCGAGCGCGGAGGTGGTGGCTGCGACGAACACCGCGCCGAGGCCGGCCGCGGCCACGGCGAAGCCCGGGACCAGGACCGCCCAGACGCCGGCCTCGGCGGACAGGCCGGTGAGCAGCCAGGCGCCGGCGGCGGCGAGCGCCAACCCCGCGGCGGCGATCGGACGGCTGCCGGTGCGCCCGATGAGACGACTGCCGACATGCGCACCGATGCCGGTGGCCACCGCGACGGGCAGGAACATGAGACCGGTGCCGAGGGCGCTGTATCCCCGGGCGTGCTGCAGGTAGACGGAACCGAGGAAGAAGAAGCCGATCAGCAACGCGCTGGCGACCAGCATGAGGAATGCGCCCGCGAGGACGGGACGCCGGGAGAGCATGCGCACGTCCATGAGCGGCGCGCGAACCCGCCTTTCCACGATCGCGAACCCGGCGTACAGCGCCAGGGCGGCGATCAGCGCCACGAGCGTCGTGGTCCCACCCCAGCCGGCGTCGCCCGCTTCGACCAGTCCGTAGATGAGGGAGGCGGTCGCCCCGGTGACCAGCAACGCCCCGAGCAGATCGATCCGCCCCCGCCGAGCGTGGCGTGCCGGGGCCGGAACGGTGAACGGCAGGGCGATCAGCACCACGACGCCGACAGGGACGTTGATGAAGAACACCCATTCCCAGCCGGGGCCGGCCGTTATCGCGCCGCCCAGGATGACTCCCGCCGCCGATCCGATGCCGCCCAGAGCGGCCCAGACGCCCAGCGCTTTGTTGCGCTCAGCTCCGTGGAAGGCGGTCGTGACGATGGACAACGCCGCCGGGGAGAGCAGGGCCGCTCCGACTCCTTGTGCAACACGACCTGCGATCAGCACTGGTCCACTCGCGGCCAGGCCCGTCCCAAGCGACGCGAGGGTGAAGACGGCGAGACCGGCCAGCAGGGTCCGTCGCGCGCCGAGCGCGTCCGCGAGCCGGCCGCCCAGCAGCATCAGCCCTCCGAAGCAGAGGGTGTAGGCGGTGACCACCCACGTGAGCGTTTCGCGGTCCAAGTGAAGGCCGGCGGTCATGCTGGGCAGCGCGACGTTCACGACGGTGACGTCGAGGATCAACATGAACTGGGCCAGGCAAACCAACGCGAGGGCCGCCCAGCGGCGCCGGTCGGGTGGGGTCTCGGGATGGGCCTGCACGTCATGCGGATGGCGAGCAGAGACGGGATGGCTCACGAGCGACCTCCGGAAGGGGACGTGAAGGCTGCACGACGAACCCGAGCGCACCGGATAAGTCGAACATGCGTGTACGGCTTAGCGTAGCCCAATAACCCGAACAATGATGTACGACTTCGAGTGGCGGTGGATCGCCGCGATGAATCGGCAGGCCCGGCCTCGCCCGGTCGGCGGCGGCGACTCACGGCCGCCGCTTCGCCCGGGCCCCGCTTGCGGTCTTGCCAATACCCCCTAGGGGTATTACCCTCGGGGGCCAGCGAGGCTACCCACACGGGTTGGAGTTGTGATGACCGAGCGGCACCACCACGACCAGATGGAGCGCGAGTCCGGCGAGCACCCGCCGACCACGGATCACGCAGCCCATCCGCATCACGGCGCGGCCGGAACGAGAGCGTCCTGGCGGACGGCTGCGTCCGCGACGCTGCACTGCCTGACCGGGTGCGCCATCGGCGAAGTGCTGGGCTTGGTGATTTCCACCGCGCTCGGCTGGACCACCGGCCTGTCCGTCGCCTTGGCCGTCGTGCTCGCCTTCTTCTTCGGCTACCTGCTGACCCTGCTCCCCCTCCGCAGGGCTGGAGTGGGCTGGGGCAGCGCGATCAAACTGGCGCTGGCGGCCGATACCGTCTCCATCATCGTGATGGAGATCGTGGACAACGGCGTCATGCTCGCCGTCCCGGGCGCCATGACCGCTACCCTGACGTCCGCGCTGTTCTGGGGCACTCTGGCGCTTGCCCTGCTCGTCGCCTTCCTGGTCACCACGCCGATCAACAAGTGGATCATCGGCAAGGGCAAGGGACACGCCGTAGTCCACGCCTACCACCACTGAGCAGCGGTGTGCGCGGCGTGTGCCCGCCAAGAAAAATCAGGGCCGGCGTTCGGCGAGCTCGCCGGCGGCGCGTCGCCAGGCGGCGGGCGCGGCGGGCCAGAGCGATCACGATGGGGACGGTCTACTACAGCGCCGCGGACGAGCACGTGCGCCGCCTGCTGGCCGAAGGCCTGTTCCACGCCGATCACATCGACCGCGGCGAAGACCACGACCAGGAGCCGCCGGCCGCTGCGATACGGCCCGCCCGCGCCGCCTCCTGACACAGGCGGCCGGACCGCCCCCGCGATCAGCGTTGGCGGCGCGTGCCGGCGTCGCCGCCGTCCACGAGCTTCGCGGTCCGGCTCTTCCCCCGCTGTTCCCCCTGCCGTGTGGCCGGGCACGCCGTTGCCCCGGCGGCGCTGGAGCTGCACCGGGGCAACGGAGCCGGTTGAGGAGCGGAAAGGGGGACGAGCTCAGCGGGTGGAGCCGTAGCCGTCGCCGGATCCGTAGGCGCGGCCGGTCTCGTCGGCGTCGCCCTCGACGTCGATGCGCTCCTTGCGGACCTCGCCGCCGACTCGTTCCTGGTCGGTCACCTGGTCCTTGGTCATGCGGACCCGCTCGACCGGCACGGCCCGCTTGTCGACCACGGGGCGCTCCTCGTGCAGTGTCATCTCGTGCTCGGAGCCGGTGATGTCCGGGCCGCTCAGTGCCTCGTCCCGGTTGGCGTCGGTAATCGGCTCACGCTCGATCCGTACCTTCTCCCGGGTCACGGGTACGTCGACCTGCTCGTGCTCGGTGACCACGTACTTGCGCAGCCGGGCCTGGCCGGTCCGGTGCCGTTCGGTGCCGACCTGCAGCTGCTCCTCCGAGCGGGTCATCGCGTCGTCGCCGATGCCCAGGCGCTCGCGCTCCCGGCGTCCGCCGGTGTCGGCCCAGCCGGTCTCACCCGGCTGGTTGGCGCGCTTCCAGGAGGAGTCCCAGTCGATGTCGTAGTAGCGGTACAGGCGCCGCTCCTGCTCGGGCGGCAGGTGCCCGTCGGCGTCGAGGTCGACGTCGGGGGCGTCCTTGATGCGGTCCTTGTCGTAGGGGACTTCGACGTGGTCGGCCACCAGGTCCGCGTCGCGCAGCGGGACGAAGGTCTCCTTCATGTTGAACAGGCCGCTCTTGACGCACAGCCATTCCGGCTGCCCGGTGGCGTCGTCGAGGAAGACGTGCTTGACCTCGCCGATCTTGTCGCCGTTGAGGTCGTAGACCGGGTGGTCGAGCACCATGGGGATCTGCTCGTGAGTGATCACGTGCTTCTCCTTGCGTTGTCGCTTGATCGGTCCTTTGCCGACATACCGCTCACTTGAGGATGGAAACAATTTCTCTAGACATTTTTCGGGACATCTCGGCCTACACTCCGCAGGCGTTCGCCGTCCTGGCGCGACTGCCGGCGACCCTCGCCGTGCTGGTCCTCGCACCGGTCCTCGGCTTGACGTCGCTGGCCGGCATGGCAAGCGTGACCACGAACCCGGCACTGGCGGTGTCCCTCGGCCTGGCCGTCTTCGCGCCGCGTTCTCCCTCGGCCTGCCGCACCCGCGGCTCGCTGCCGCCGATGGACGGAGATGTGCGGGCCGTTGGGCTCTATCGGCCGAAAGGGGCTGGACGTTCGGATGGAGGGGAGAACCATCGTCGCCCCTGACGTCTGGAGGCCCTCCATGTGGCGTTTCCTCAGTGCCGTGGATGATCGGGTGCTCGAGCGGGTGTTCCTGGCGGTGACCGGTGGTGCGCTGGTCGGCGGCGGTGTGGCCTGGATGGCCGGGGCTTCGGGGGTCGCGGACGGGTTCTGGACGGCGGGGACCGCGGTGGCCGTCGTGCCTTCGGTGGTGTGGGTGTTCGCCGCCCTGCGGAAGCGACGGGCGGGTGTCGACCTGATCGCGGCGCTGGCGCTGGCCGGGACCCTGGCGGTCGGGGAGTACCTGGCCGGAGCCTTGATCGCGGTGATGCTGGCCACCGGTCGGGCGCTGGACGCGGCGGCGGAGCGCCGGGCGTCGCGTGACCTGCGCGCGCTGTTGGAGCGTGCGCCGCGCTCCGCCCGCCGCCGCAGCGGCGGCGACGTGGTCGTCGTCGCCCTGGCGGAGGTGCGGGCGGGGGACGTGGTGGTGGTCGGCCCGGGCGAGGTGGTGCCCGTGGACGGCCGGGTGCTGACCGGACCGGCGATGCTGGACGAGGCCGCGCTGACCGGGGAGTCGGCCCTCGTCGAACGCGGTATCGGCGAGGCGGTCCGCAGTGGGGTGGTGAACGCCGGCGGTGCGGTCGACGTCGAGGCGACGGCTACCGCCGAGGACAGCACCTACGCGCAGATCGTCCGGCTGGCCGAGCAGGCGGGTGCGCAGCGGGCGCCGGTGGTGCGGCTGGCCGAGCGGTACGCCGCCTGGTTCCTGCCGCTGTCCCTGGGGGTCGCCGGGGCGGCGTGGTTGATCAGCGGCTCTGCCGTGCGGGCGGTGGCGGTCCTGGTGGTGGCGACTCCGTGCCCGCTGCTGCTGGCCGCTCCGGTCGCGATCGTGTCGGGGCTGTCGCGGGCGGCGCGCCAGGGCGTCATCGTCCGGGACGGTGGCGCGCTGGAACGGCTGGGGCGAGCCCGCACTCTGCTGCTCGACAAGACAGGCACGCTGACCACGGGCCGTCCCCGGGTTCTGCAGGTGGCCGCCGCTCCGGGCCTGACACCGTCGCAGGTGCTGCGGCTGGCGGCGTCACTCGACCAGATGTCCGCTCACGTGCTGGCTGAGGCGATCGTCGCGGAAGCGCGAGCCCGCGGCTTGGCGCTGTCGGCCCCCCGGGAGGTGACCGAGGAGCCCGGCCGCGGCGTGACCGGCACGGTGGGCGGACAGCGCGTGAGCGTCGGTAAGACGGTGATACCCGTCGAGGCCCGTCCCGGCTGGGCTCGCGCCGCCGACAACCGGGCCGCCTTGGACGGCGCCGCCGTCGCCTGGCTCACCGTCGACGGAGTGCTGTCCGGCGCGATCTTGCTGCTGGACCCGTTGCGTCACGATGCTCCCCGTACGCTGCGACGGCTGCGCTCGGCGGGCATCGACCGCCTGCTGATGCTGACCGGCGACCGCGCCGAGCCCGCCCGTGAGGTGGCCGCGGTGGTCGGGCTGGACGAGGTACGGGCCGAGCAGTTGCCCGCCGACAAGGTCGCCGCGGTCAGAGCGGAAACCCCACGGGCGGTGACGGTCATGGTCGGCGACGGCATCAACGACGCCCCGGCGTTGTCGGCGGCCGACGTCGGGGTGGCGATGGGAGCGCGCGGGTCCACCGCCTCCTCCGAGGCCGCGGACGTGGTGCTGGTCACCGACCGGGTGGACCGGCTCGCCGACGCCATGGAGATCGCGGTGCGCACCCGGCGGATCGCCGTACAGTCGGCCGCGGGCGGCATGGCCATGTCGCTGGTGGCCATGGCGGCCGCGCTGCTGGGCTGGCTGCCGCCCGCGGCCGGGGCGCTGCTGCAGGAGGGGATCGATGTGGTGGTGATCGTCAACGCGCTGCGTGCCGTGCTGCCCCGGCGAGGCGCCCGGCCGGTGCTGGAGCCGGCCACCGAGGACCTGATCCGCCGATTCGCCGCCGAGCATGACGATCTCGCCGACGTGCTGGACGCCGTGCGTGACGCCGCGGGCCTGCTGGCGACCGAGCACGGGCCACGGGTGCTGGGCGCGGTGCGGGAGGTCGACCGGTTGCTGACCGAACGGCTGCTGCCGCATGAGTACGCCGAAGAGCATGAGCTCTACCCGGCGCTGGCCGATCCCCTCGGCGGAGTAGAGGCGACCGCGACCATGAGCCGGGCCCACAGCGAGATCGATCGCCTGGCCCGCCGGATCGCCACGCACGTGAAAGTCGCCGACACCGCCGGCCAGTTGCGGCCCGAGCAACTGGAGGATCTACGCGCCTGCCTGTACGGGCTGCACTCGGTGCTGCGGCTGCACTTCGTGCAGGAGGAGGAGAACTACTTCTCCCTCGCCCCCTGACCGCCGGGGGTGTGGGACGTCAACGCTGTTCGCATGCCAGACGCCCGAAGGCGCGACCGATGATCTGTGTCCTCACTTCGTCCAGACGGCTTTCGCTCCGCTGTGGCCCGCTGCCACAACCGCGACAGTGCTTCCCACCCCGCCGACCAGAGCCAGGACGGTCAAGGCCACTGCTGCCGCGATCCGCCACCATGGCCTGGGACTCGACGGTTTGCCCGGCGCCCGGCCGTTCCGCCCGGTGACGTAGGTCCGGGCACACGTGGCGACGACGGCCAGCCACAGGACGATGACGAACGGCAGCACCAGCTCACCCAGCCCGGCATGCGCTTCGACGAGCTCGCTCTCTCCGACCTGTTCCTCCAGCGTCTCGCCGCTGCTGACCGTCAGAGGAACGGCTATCAGCCCGATCGTGGCGACGAACAGCACTGCCGGCCACAACCGGCGCGCCGCCGCGGGCCACAGGGCCATCAGGATCGTGCCGAGCGCGGCCAGCGGAACGAACGCCACGACGGCATGAGCGAACAGTGGGTGCAAGGGCAGACCCAACACCACGCCCCTCCATCTCCCCGGCCCGGCTCACGACCCGGTGCGGTACCGAACTCCCCCGGCGCACTCACGGATCGCGGCGTACCCGTCGAGGCGATCGGTAACGGCCGGCCACTTAAAGCCTCTGACAGGTGAACGAAGACAATCCGGGCAGGAGGTCTACTTCTCGATCACGGTTCCCGGGCCGGACGGCGGGGAGTCGTACGATCTGAACCTCAGCGCTTCGCTACTCGGCGGCGGCTGGTGCTGAGGACGGCAGGGCCGCCGGCCTCCCCCTGACGACCAGGCCCTGGAGCGCTTCGTCGGTGGGACCTTCCTGCCGCTACTAAGGTTGTGGACGTGAGCCCGAGGCCGGTGCGCGCGGTGGACGCAGAGGAGAAAGTCGACCGGCAGGCGCGGATCCTCGAGGCGGCGCTCCGGCTGCTGTCCCTGCAGGGCATATCCGGAGTCAGCATGCGTGCCGTCGCACGTGAGGCCGGGGTCTCGCTGGGGCTGGTGAACTACCACTACGAGGACAAGACGAGCCTGATCCGGGCGGCCCTGCACCGCATCGAGGAGCAGGACATCGCGCTGGTCGAGCCGGACCTCACCCTGGAGCCGGAAGAGCGGCTGCGGGCCGCGCTGAAGCGGGTGGCCGACCCGGAGTTCCTGACGACGGAATACCTGTCCCTGCGCCTCCAGCTCTGGGCGCTCGCCCAGGCCCACGAGGACTTCGAGCGGATCAACACGGCGGCCCAGAAGCGCTACCGCGCCGGGCTCGCCGCCCTCATCCAGGCGGCCCGCCCCGGGCTGTCGCCCGGCGAGTGCGCCGAGCGGGCCGCCGACGTCGACGTCATCCAGAACGGCCTTTGGCTCACGGCCCTGCTGGGGCTCGACCGCGACTCGATCGGCAGGAGCGTCCGTCGCTGTGAGGAGATAGCGCTCGCCGACTGACCGTCCGCGACCACGACGGTTCTGAACGAACGTTCAGAAGCATATTGAACGATCGTTCAGGCGCTCGTATGCTCCCACCATGGCACCAGTCACGATGGCCGACGTACGCCGCGTCGGCGCCGGTTTCCACCCTGACCCCGGACGGTCGTTCTCGCTGCGGTCGGAGGCGTACACGGACCCGCGGTGGCTCGAGGCCGACGTCCGCGCGATCTTCGCCCGCACGTGGCAGTGGGTCTGCCACGTGGAGAAGGTCCGGTCACCCGGCAGCTACGTGTCGGCCACCGTGGCCGGCATGCCGATCGCGGTCGTGCGCGATCGTGACGGAGCGCTGCGCGCCTTCTACAACGTCTGCAAGCACCGCGCCCACGAGCTGCTCACGGGCTCGGGCACCACGCGCACCATCGTCTGTCCGTACCACGCGTGGACCTACGGCCTGGACGGGCAGCTGAAGGCGGCCCGCCGCGCCGACAGGATGCCGGACTTCGACAAGAGCGAGATCTGTCTCGACCAGGTCCTGGTGGAGGAGTTCGGCGGCTTCGTCTACGTGAACCTGGACCCGGGCGCCGCGCCCCTGGCCGAACAGGCCGGGGACCTGGCGGCCGAGATCGCCAGGTGGGCCCCCGACGTGGCCGAGCTGACCCTCGCGAAGCGGTTGACCTACGACATCGCGTCCAACTGGAAGAACGTCATCGACAACTTCCTGGAGTGCTACCACTGCCACGTCGCCCACAAGGAGTTCGTCGACCTCGTCGACATGGACACCTACGAGGTGAAGACGCACGGCATCTGGTCGAGCCACTTCGCCGAGGCCGGCAAGCAGGAGAACGCCGCGTACGACGTCGCGGGCGCGTCGGTCACGGAGCACGCGGTCTGGTGGCTGTGGCCCAACACCTGTCTGCTGCGCTACCCCGGCCGCGGCAACTTCATGGTCCTGCAGGTGATTCCGGCCGGCCCCGACCGGACCCTGGAGACCTGGGACTTCTACTTCGAGACGCCCGAGCTCATGGACGCCGAGGTGGAGGCGGTGCGGTACATCGACGAGGTGCTGCAGCAGCAGGACATCACGATCGTGGAGAGCGTCCAGCGCGGCATGAACACCCCGGCCTTCGATCAGGGCCGCATCGTCTACGACCCGGCCGGCTCGGGGCTGTCCGAGCACGGCGTGCACCACTTCCACGGTCTCGTGCTCGACGCCTACCGGTCGTGGGTGGAGGGGACCGCCGCCGGGACACGACTCAGCCGCGCGGCGCGTACATGATGACCAGGACACCCAGCAGGCAGACGGCCGCCCCGATCAGATCCCAGCGGTCGGGGCGGAAGCCGTCCACCACCATGCCCCAGACCAGCGAGCCCGCGACGAACACCCCTCCGTAGGCGGCGAGGATCCGGCCGAAGTGGGCGTCCGGCTGGAAGGTCGCCACCAATCCGTAAAGGCCCAGGGCGACGATCCCCGCCCCGACCCACAGCAGCCCGCGCTGCTGTCTCACTCCTTGCCAGACGAGCCAGGCACCGCCGATCTCGGCGAGCGCGGCGACGACGAACAGCAGGAGAGAACGCGCGACGGTCACGGCTGCGACTGTAGAGGAACGGTCACGGTCTCCCGCTTCGGCGGCGGCCGTGGAGGACCCGCCCGCTCAGGCCGGCGGCAAGCGTGCGTCTCGTACCGGGATGCGACTCCCCAATGTGCTTTCTATGGTGGTTCATCCCTGTTCCTTCGGCAGAGGTATCCTGCTGCGCACTGTCACCGACTTCCCCCGGACATCGGCGGGCCCGCCGCGTGGCAACGGCACGGTACGGGAGTCCGGCGCGGGTGAGCTGGGCTCGGCGTGAACGGAGGGGTGTCGAGTGACGCGCTGCGAGGACGCTGAGCAGCAGCCGCGGGCAGCGGCCGGGGCCGGGGTGTTCGCCGTCGACGACGAGATCGGCCGGGACCTGGCGGCGGTGGACTGGGCGGCGACGCCCCTGGGGCCGCCGGACGAGTGGCCGCAGAGCCTGCAGACGGCGGTGAGCATCCTGCTGTCGACCCGGTTCTCCATGTGGATGGCGTGGGGGCCGGACCTGACCTTCTTCTGCAACGCCGCCTACCGCCGCGACACCCTGGGCCGGAAATACCCGTGGGCGCTGGGCCGGCCCGCCAGCGAGGTCTGGGCGGAGATCTGGGGCGACATCGGCCCGCGGATCGAGAACGTGCTGGCCACGGGGAAGGCGACCTGGGACGAGGCGCTCCTGCTGTTCCTCGAAAGGGCCGGCTACCCGGAGGAGACGTACCACACGTTCTCCTACAGTCCCCTGCGGGACGACTCCGGCGCGGTGGTCGGCATGCTGTGCGTCGTCAGCGAGGAGACCGAGCGGGTCATCGGCGAGCGGCGCATGGCGACCCTGCGGGACCTCGGCTCGGATCCCAGCGTGGTCCGCACCGAGCAGGAGATGCTGGCCTTCGCCTGCCGGCAGCTCGGCCGCAACCTGCATGACCTGCCGTTCACCCTGACCTACCTGTACCAGGAGGGCGGCGGCGCGCGGCTGGCGGGGGTCACCGGGATCGCCGCCGGGCATCCGGCCGCCCCCCTCACCCTGCCGGCCGACGATCCGGACGCGATATGGCCCTCGACGAGGCTGGCCCGGGGAGAGCCGGTGCTCGTCCCGCTCGACGGCGCCGCGTACGCCGGTCTCCCGTCCGGAGACTGGCCGGAGCCGCCCGTACAGGCGCTGGTGGTGCCGCTGCTCCAGCAGGGCAGCGCGCCGTACGGGTTCCTCGTGACCGCGCTCAACCGCTACCGCCGCATGGACGACGCGTACCGCGGGTTCATCGAGCTGGCCGCGGGGCACGTCGCGGCGGGCGTCGCGAGCGCGCGCAGCTACCAGGCCCAGCAGCGGCGGGCGGAGGAACTGGCCGAGCTCGACCGGGCGAAGACGGTCTTCTTCTCCAACATCAGTCACGAGTTCCGCACCCCGCTGACGCTGATCATGGGGCCGGTGGAGGAGCTGCGGGGCCGTCTCCAGGACGCCGACGCGCAGGTGCGCGAGGAGCTGGAGGTCATCCGCCGCAACGGGCTGCGGCTGGGCAAGCTGGTCAACACCCTGCTGGACTTCTCCCGCATCGAAGCCGGCCGGATGCAGGCCAGCTACGAACCGGTCGACCTGGCCACGGTCACCGCCGAACTGGCCAGCCTGTTCCGCTCCGCGATCGACAAGGCGGGGCTGGAGTTCCGGGTCGAGTGCTCTCCGCTGGGCGAGCCGGTCTACATCGACCGCGGCATGTGGGAGAAGGTGGTGCTCAACCTGCTCAGCAACGCGTTGAAGTTCACCTTCGAGGGCTCGATCGGCGTCGAGGTGCGCGGGGAGGGCGCCCACGCGGTGGTGACCATCACCGACACGGGCATCGGCATCCCCGCGGCGGAGCTGCCGCGACTGTTCGAGCGGTTCCACCGCATCGAGAACGCCCGCTCGCGGTCCAACGAGGGCAGCGGCATCGGGCTGGCCCTGGTGCAGGAGCTGATCGGCCTGCACGGCGGCACGATCACCGCGGACAGCACCGAGGGCGAGGGCACCCGGTTCACCATCCGCCTGCCGTACGGCGCGGCGCACCTGCCCGAGGACGCGATCACGACGGCCGGCGCCGGCGCCACCGGCACCGTCGCCGACCCCTACGTCGAAGAGGCCCTGCGCTGGCTGCCCGCGGACGACCGGGGCGAGCCCGCCGGGACCGCCATGGAGATGGTGTCCCACGAGGGCCTCGCGGCCCGCTCGGGGGACACCGCGGCCCAGGCGCGTGTGCTGGTCGCCGACGACAACGCCGACATGCGCGGCTACCTCGTCCGTCTCCTCGAGGGCGCCGGCTACCTGGTCAGCACCGCGGGCGACGGGATGGAGGCCCTGGACGCCATCCACGCGGACGCCCCCGACCTGGTGGTCAGCGACGTGATGATGCCCCGCCTGGACGGCCTGTCCCTGGTCGCGGCGCTGCGGGCCGATCCACGCACCGCGACCGTGCCCGTCGTGCTGCTGTCGGCGCGGGCGGGCCAGGAGGCGTCCATCGAGGGACTCCAGGCCGGGGCCGACGACTACCTGGTCAAGCCCTTCGCCGCCGCGGAGCTGCTCGCGCGGCTGCGGGCCACCATGGACATGGCGCGGCTGCGCCAGCACCAGGCGCGCTGGCGTACGGCACTGGTGAACTCGTTGCAGGAGGGGTTCTTCGTCTGCGACGAGGACGGCGCCGTCGTCGAGATCAACAAGGCGTTCACCGACATCCTCGGCTACGGCCCCGAGAACCTGCCCTACACGCCGATCCACCCCTGGTGGCCGGACGCCGCCGGCGATCCCGAGGCCCACCAGCAGGTCGCCGACGCGTTCAGCGGCCTCCTCGGCCCCGGGCAGGGCAGCTACACCATCCCCGTCACCCACAGCGACGGGCACCGGCTGTGGGTCAGTGTCACCTTCAACCAGGCGCAGGACCCCGACACCGGACGCCGTGTCGTCGTCGGCACCCTTCGCGACGTCACGGCGGAGCACTACGCCATCCAGCGCGAGAGCGCCCTCGCCTCCCTGAGCACCAGCCTGTCCCAGGCGGGGAGCCTGTCCGACGCGCTGAGCGGCGCGCTGGAGGAACTGCGGAATCTGTGGCGCGCGAAGTCCGTGCTGGCCGCCGTCTTCGGCCCGGGCGACGAAGAGCCGGCCCTGACCACGACGGACCCCTCCGTGGACTGGCAGGGGCTGCCCGCCGGACGCCGCCGGACGCTCGCCGGCATGCCGCAGCGGCCGCTGCTCACCCCGGTCGCCGAGCGCGACGGGGTCGGCGTCCTCCTGGAGCACCCCGACGGCCCGATGGCGCTGTGGGTCGACCTGGGCGACCGGTCGTTCACCGCCGAGGACCAGCTGCTGCTGTCGCTGCTGGCCGGGCGGCTGGCCCAGGGACTGGTCCGCGCCCACCAGATCGACCAGCAACGCGAGACCGCGATCGCGCTGCAGCGCGCCATCCTCGGCCCCGCCCAGCTGCCCGACGGGTTCGCCGTACGCTACGAGCCCGCCACCCGGCCCCTGGAGGTCGGCGGCGACTGGTACGACACGATCGCCCTGCCGGGCGGACGCATCGGCATCGTCGTCGGCGACTGCGTCGGACGCGGGGTGGAGGCCGCCGCCGTCATGGGACAGCTGCGCAGCGCCTGCCGCGCGCTGCTCCTGCAGGACGACAGCCCGGCCCGCGTGCTCATGGCACTCGACCAGTTCGCCGCCGGTGTCCCCGGGGCCCGGTGCACCACGGTCTTCTGCGGGGTACTCGACCCGGAGACGGGGCACCTGTCGTACTCCAGCGCGGGACACCCTCCGGGCATCCTCGCCCATCCCGACGGCAGCACCGGCCTGCTCGACGGCGGACGGTCCGTTCCCCTGGCCGTCCGGCCGGGCGCGACGCGTCCCGAGAGCGAGACGGTCATCCCCGCGCGTGCCACGCTCATGCTCTACACGGACGGCCTGGTCGAGCGTCGCCGCCGTCCGCTGTATTCGGGCATCGACCAGGCCAGTCAGGCCGTCCAGGACGGCAGGAACGTCGCGGTCGACGACCTCGCCACGCAGGTGATGATCCGCCTGGCGCCCGCCGACGGCTACGACGACGACGTCGCTCTGCTGCTCTACCGGCACCCGGCCCCGCTGGAGATGACGTTCCCCGCGGAGTCGTCGCAGCTCGCGCCCGTTCGCAAGGCGCTGCGGAGCTGGCTCGGCCAGTGCGACCTGCCGGCCCAGATCGTGCAGAACGTCCTGGTCGCCGCCGGTGAGGCGTGCGCCAACGCCATCGAGCACGGCCATCGCCACACTCCCGGCGACATCGTCCGCCTCCGGGCCGAGGCGTCCGTCGACAACCTGCGCCTCACCGTCGCCGACACCGGCCGCTGGAAGGCTCCGCAACCCGAGGTGAACACCCACCGCGGCCGCGGCGTCGCCCTCATGCGCGCCATGATGCAGCAGGTCACCATCACCCCGGGCCCGTCCGGCACCACCGTCGACATGCAGATGAGGATCGCCTGATGACCACGCCGCTCACCCTCACCCCCGGCCATGGCCCTGACGGCGCCGCCCTGCTGACCGTCGCCGGTGAGATCGACATGAGCAACACCGACACCCTGGCCGCCGCCCTCGACCGCACGCCGGGCCCCGTCGTCCTCGACCTGAGCTCCGTCGAATACCTCGACAGCGCGGGACTGAGCGTCCTGTTCGCCCACGCCGACCGCATCACCCTCATCGCCAACCCCCTGCTGACCCCCGTCCTGACCATCTCCGGGCTCGCCGACCTCGCCGACGTCAGGGACGGTGGTGGTCCCGGCGTCCGTTGAGGCGGTCGGCGGGCAAATCGGTGAAGGGTTGACGCGAACGGGAGGAAGGGATACGTTCCGGTAGATTTCACGATCGTCCAAGGGAAATCCGGTGAGATGCCGGTGCGGACGCGCCACTGTATCCGGGACGCAGATCCCGGGAGCCAGGTCGCTTGGGCCTTCGTGACCTCGCATGGTGGGACGCGTCATCCCTGAGGAGGCCTGTATGAGTGGAATGTCCACTCCTTCTGTCATCCCGATCCCTCGGCTGAGGCTCTGGCTGCTTGCCGTGCCGGTGCTGCTGCTGATCGCCTACCTGGTCCTGATGGACAACGGGGCGATCTCGCAGACCGGCGCCTATCTGCACGAGCTCATGCACGACGGGCGTCATCTGCTCGGCGTGCCCTGTCACTAGGCGCGGGGCGTGGTACGCACCCTGGTGGTCAGGGGCCTGCTTCTGGGCCTGCTGGCCGGCTTCGTCGCGGGCGGTTTCGCCTTCGCCTTCGGCGAGCCGCGGATCGAGAGCGCGATCGCGCTGGAGGAGGCCCACGACGCGCACGACGCGCACGGTCACGACCACGGCGAGGAGGAGATGGTCGGCAGACCGGTGCAGAAGGCCGGGTTGTTCCTCGCCACCGGCCTGTACGGGCTCGCCGTGGGAGGGATCTTCGCCCTCGCGTACGCGGGACTGCGCGGACGGGTCGGCCCTCGGTCGGAGGGCGGGCTGGCACTGGCCGCGGCCGGGACGGCGTTCGTGGCGATGATTCTGGTGCCATTCGTGAAATATCCGGCCAACCCGCCGGCCGTCGGAGACTCGGAGACGATCAACAGCCGCACCGTGCTCTACGTGGTGATGGTCCTCGTCGGGCTCGCTTCGGCGGTGATCGCGGTTGCGACCGCGCGCAGGGTCACCGCGGGACCCTGGGCACGGTGGACCGCGGCGGTGGCGGCGTTCCTGGTCCCGGTCGTGGCCGCCTGGACTCTGCTGCCCACCGTCGACGAGGTGCCCGAGGGCTTCCCCGCCACCTTGCTGTGGCAGTTCAGGCTCGCGTCGCTGGGGACGCAGCTGGTCTTCTGGGCGGCCTTCGGCGTGCTGTTCGGGTGGGTGAGCGACCGGGCGGCGCGTCGTGCGCGGGCCGTCCCGGCCGCCGCCACGCCGATCTGAGCCGGGCACGGTGCTGCTCGTCCGGCACGCCACCACGCCGGAGACGCGGGCGGCCCGATTCCCCCTGCCCGATCGGGACGCCGACCCGGCGAGCCTGGCGAGGGCCGCCGCCGCCCTGGCTCCGATGACGGCGGGCTCGGCCGGATGGACAGGGCCCGCCGTCGCCGCGCGCCAGACCGCCGCCGCCATCGGATTGGAGGCGCGGGTTGCGCCCGCGCTCGCCGAGGTGGACGTCGGGCGGTGGCGCGGCCTGCCGTACGAGCGGGTCGCGCGGGAGGAGCCGGACGCCCTGGCGAGCTGGCTGACCGACCCGCACGTGGTTCCGCACGGCGGTGAGAGCCTGACCGCGCACGCCGGGCGGGTCGCCCGCTGGCTCGACCTGGTGCGCGCGGAGCCGGGGGTCGTCGCCGTGTGCGACGCGGGCACGATCCGGGCGGCCATCGGCCATGCCCTGGGGCTCGATCCGCTGGGCGCCGCCCTCTTCGATCTCGCGCCGCTGTCGGTCACCGAGTTGCTCGCCACGCGGGACGGCTGGCGGGTCGCCTACGTCAACAGGAAGGCCCCGCAGTGAGCCGGCGGTGAATGCGGCGAGCCCGGCGAGGACGGTGGTCACCCCACGGCACGGGCTACTCGCCGGCGTGCTGGGCAGTGTCGTCCGCATGACTACCCAACACACACTCACCTGGTTCGTGACCGGATCATCCCGCGGCCTCGGGAACGTGTGGACGCGGGCGGCGCTGCGGCGCGGTGACCGCGTGGTCGCGACGGCCCGGGACGTCTCCGCCCTGAAACCCCTCGCCGACGAGTTCGGCGACGCCGTCCTCCCGCTGTCGCTCGACGTCACCCACCGGGAGGCCGCCTTCGCCGCGGTGGCCCGCGCGGTCGAACGCTTCGGCGGCATCGACGTCGCCGTCAACAACGCGGGGTACGGCCTGTTCGGCGCGGTCGAGGAGGTGACCGAGGCCCAGGCGAGACAGCAGCTGGAGACGAACCTGCTCGGCGCGCTCTGGGTCACCCAGGCGGTGCTTCCCGGCATGCGGGAGCGCGGGCGGGGCCACATCCTGCAGGTGTCGAGCATCGGGGGCGTCGCGGCGTTCCCCATGCTCGGGCTGTACCACGCGTCGAAATGGGGCCTGGAGGCGTTCAGCGAGTCACTCGCCCAGGAGGTCGCCTCGCACGGGATCCGGGTGACCATCGTCGAACCCGGGCCCTACGGCACCGACTGGAGCGGTTCGTCGGCCGTCCACACCGAGCCGATCCCCGCGTACGACGACGTCAGGGAGGCGCGCCGGGCCGGCGCGGCGGGCAGGACCCCGATCGACCCCGAGGTCACGGCGGAGGCGGTCCTCGCGCTCGTGGACGCGGAACGGCCCCCGCTGCGCCTGTTCCTCGGTGGTTTCTGCCTGCCGATCGCCGAGCGGGTCTACGCCGGACGGCTGGACACCTGGCGGGAATGGCGATCCCTCTCCGAGTCGGCCGACGGCTGACTTCGGCCGGGCGCCTGCCGAAAGGCGCCCGGTGTCTCCCGCGGGCCCGCCGAGTTCCGCCGACATGCGCGAATGCGATTTTTCGCGCCGGACGTGCGCGGGATCCGGCCGGACTTCTTCCCAATCCTTCTTCCGATGAGTGAGTACGGCGGATTTCCGGCCGGGCCGGGAGTTTCGCGCGGATGATGAATGAGGCGTCACCCGATGAGAAACTTGGGATGTGGAGACTTCGGTGCCAGGGCGAGCGGAAACACGGCTCCAGGCAAAAATCCTTACGCGATTGCGGGACGCCGGTCCGCAATCTCGCATTCAGCTGTCGGAACACTTCGAAGTGTCACGAACGACGATCGGGACCGAACTCGGCCGGCTCGCGGCACTCCGGCTCGTCGAGGAAATCGGACCGGCCGCCTCACGCGGAGGCCGCCGTTCGACCGTCATCGATCTCGCCGGTCGCGTCCGGTTCGTCGGCATCGCCATCGGCGCGACCTCCGTCTCCACCGCGGTCACCGATGGCCGGCTGCGCGTTCTCGCGTTCGAACGCACCGAATGCGACGTGCGCCGGGGACCTGAGCCGGTGCTCGAACTCGCCGTGGAACAGAGCCGCCGGCTGCTCCTGAAACTGGGAGTGGACAGGCCGCTGGGAGTCGGCGTGGGCGTGCCCGGCCCGGTGGACTTCTCCCGCGGTATCCCGGTGTCGCCGCCGATCATGCCGGGGTGGGACGGTTATCCGGTCCGCGATCTGCTCGGCGGGCGGTTCGATTGTCCGGTTTTTTTGGACAACGATGCGAATGTAATGGCGCTGGGCGAACAACACGCCGGTGCGGCGGGCATCGTGGAGAACTTCCTGTTCGTCAAGGTCGGCACGGGCATCGGCTGCGGAATCGTGGCCAAGGGTGAGCTCTATCGCGGTATGGACGGGTGTGCGGGAGATATCGGCCACATCCCGGTCGCCGATTCGGACGCCGTCTGCGCGTGCGGCAACACGGGATGCCTGGAGGCGTCCTTCGGCGGCGACGCGCTCGCTCGCGACGCCCTCGCCGCGGCCCGGTCGGGGCGCTCGCCCCTGCTGCGGGAACTGCTCGAACGCACCGGGACGCTGACCGCCGCCGATGTGGGCGAGGCGGTCGGCGCCGGGGACGCGGCGTCCGTCCAGATGGTGCGCGACGGCGGACGGCGGGTGGGCGAGGTGCTGGCGGGCCTGGTGTCGTTCTTCAACCCGAGCCTCATCGTGCTGGGCGGCGGGCTCACGCTGCTGGGCCACGTCCTGCTCGCCGAGATCCGCGGGGCGATCTACCGGCGCTCACTGCCGCTCGCCACCAGGAACCTGCCGATCATGATGAGCGAACTCGGCCCGCAGGCCGGCGTGATCGGCGCGGCCAGACTCGTGAGTGAGGAGGTCTACGGGGTCGCCGGGTGACCGGGGCCCGCATCAGGGCACCCGCACCCCCGGCACCTTCGGCGCACGCGCCCCCGGCACTCGTACCCCAGGACCCGGGTCGCCGGCGACATCCCCTACACACCGGATTGCATGATCATGCATTCCCGTGTATATATTCTAGTCGTGTCCAAGGTGCTCACTTCTCTGCCTGTCGGCGAGCGTGTCGGGATCGCCTTCTCCGGTGGCCTCGACACTTCGGTAGCGGTCGCGTGGATGCGGGAGAAGGGTGCAGTGCCGTGCACCTACACCGCAGACGTCGGCCAGTACGACGAACCTGACATCGTCTCGGTGCCGGGGCGTGCCACCGCGTACGGCGCGGAGATCGCCCGGCTGGTCGACTGCCGGGCCGCCCTGGTCGAGGAGGGGCTCGCCGCCCTGGCCTGCGGGGCGTTCCACATCAGGTCCGGCGGCCGCACGTACTTCAACACCACGCCGCTCGGGCGGGCCGTCACCGGCACTCTCCTGGTGCGCGCGATGCTCGAGGACGGCGTGCAGATCTGGGGGGACGGCTCCACCTTCAAGGGCAACGACATCGAGCGGTTCTACCGGTACGGCCTGCTCGCCAACCCCTCGCTGCGGATCTACAAGCCGTGGCTGGACGCCGACTTCGTCAACGAGCTCGGCGGGCGCAAGGAGATGTCCGAGTGGCTGCTCGCCCACGGGCTGCCCTACCGGGACAGTGTGGAGAAGGCCTACTCCACCGACGCGAACATCTGGGGTGCGACGCACGAGGCCAAGTCCCTCGAGCACCTCGACACGGGCATCGAGATCGTCGATCCCATCATGGGCGTGCGCTTCTGGGACCCCGCCGTCGAGATCGCGACCGAGGACGTCACGATCGGCTTCGAGCAGGGGCGTCCGGTGACGATCAACGGCAAGGAGTTCCCCTCCGCCGTCGATCTGGTGCTGGAGGCCAACGCCATCGGCGGCCGGCACGGCCTGGGCATGTCCGACCAGATCGAGAACCGGATCATCGAGGCCAAGAGCCGCGGCATCTACGAGGCGCCGGGCATGGCGCTGCTGCACGCGGCCTACGAGCGGCTGGTCAACGCGATCCACAACGAGGACACCCTCGCGGCCTACCACAACGAGGGGCGGCGGCTGGGCAGGCTGCTCTACGAGGGCCGCTGGCTGGACCCGCAGGCGCTGATGCTGCGCGAGTCGCTGCAGCGCTGGGTCGGTATGGCGGTGACCGGCGAGGTGACCCTGCGGCTGCGGCGCGGTGAGGACTACTCCGTGCTGAACACATCCGGACCGGCGTTCAGCTACCACCCGGACAAGCTCTCCATGGAGCGCACCGAGGACTCGGCCTTCGGCCCGGTCGACCGCATCGGGCAGCTGACGATGCGCAACCTCGACATCGCCGACTCTCGCGCGAAGCTGGAGCAGTACGCCAGGCTCGGCATGGTCGGCACCCAGCAGCCGGCCCTGATCGGCGCGGCGCAGGCGGCCTCGACCGGCCTGATCGGCGCGATGGCCGAGGGCGGGGCCGAGGCGATCGCGTCTCGCGGCGAGGCTCCCACGGAGGAGGAGCTGCTCGACCAGGCCGCGATGGAGCTCGGCACCGACTGAGGCCACGACGTTCGCCGAGGGCGCCCGGCATGCCGGGCGCCCTCGGCACGTCCTCGCCGATCGCCGTGACCACGGGGATCGGCGGGATCGGCCACCGCGCGGGCAGGCGCCCCGTCCTCGCGCCTGCGATTCCGCCCCGCCAGACGCCCGGTTATCGCCGTGGGCTGCGCGCGATTGAGGTGATCGCTCGGACGGCGCTGTTGCGTTCAGCTTCCCAGGAGCCCGTTGATCGCCGGGGGCGGCGCGATTGCGGTTCCCCCCCAGCGCCCGGTGATCGCTCGGACGGCGCGATTGCGGTTCGTTCCCCAGAGGCCTGGTGCTCGCCGGGGGCGGCGGGTCAGACGTGGACTCGGGGATCGAGGATCTCGGTGATGCGGATGAACCCGTCGGCGCCGTGGCCCTGTCCGATCACGCGGCGCGCCCAGCCCTCGGCCGCGCGCATCACGCTCGCGTCGATGCCGTGCGCCTCGGACACGTGGACGATGTGGGCCATGGACGAGGCCGCCGAGGTGATCGGGTTGCCCTCGCCGGGGAACGCGCCGCTGTCCACGTCCCGCGCCGCCTGCTCGAAGAGGGGCGGCAGGATCGCGCCGATGCCCTTGGCGAACGGCGCCAGCTCGCGAGCCGTCACCCCCTCGGCCCGAGCCACCGCGAGCGCGTGCGCGTAGCCCGCCATCGCGGTCCAGAAGACGTCGAGCAGCGCGATGTCGTAGGCCGCCGCGCGGCCGATCTCCTCGCCCAGATGGGTGTGCGTGCCGCCGAGGGCGTCCAGCACCGGGCGGTGCCGCCGGTAGAGCTCCTCCGGGCCGCTGTGGAGGAACACCGCGGCCGGGGTGCCGATGGTCGTGGTCGGCGTCATGATCGCGCCGTCGAGGTAGCCGATGCCGTGCTCGGCCGCCCAGGCCCCGGTGCTCCTGGCCCGGCCGGGCGTGTCGGCGGTCAGGTTCACGAGCGTGCGTCCCCGCAGCGCGCCGGTGACCGCGTCGCGCCGGAGGACGGCGTCCGCCGCGTCGTAGTTCACCACACAGATCACGGTCAGCCCGCTCGCCGCGACCGCCGCCTCCGGCGTGGGGGCGCTTACCGCGCCCCGCTCGGACAGCTCGCGATCTCTGCCCGGTGTCCGGTTCCAGACCGTGGTCCGGACGCCGGCGTCCAGGAAGGCGCCGGCCAGGGCCCGGCCCATCGGGCCCAGGCCGAGCACGGTGACGGCAGACTGGTCGGTGTGCTGGATCATGTCTCGACTCCATGACGATGAGAGAGTGCTGAACGGGGTGGACGATGACGCGTAGCCGTGCCCGGGACCGGGACGTCTGCGGGGTGACCGCCGCGATCGCGGTGATCGACGGCAAGTGGAAGACGATCCTGCTCTGGCTCCTGGAATCCGCGCCGCGTCGTCCCGGCGAGCTGGTCCGGCGGCTGCCGGGCCTCACCGAGAAGGTGCTGACTCAGACGCTCCGGGAGATGGAGGCCGACGGGCTGGTGCACCGCGAGGTGCACGAGGGCCGCCCGCTGAAGACCGTGTACTCACTGACCGAGTTCGGCCGTGAGCTGTCCCGGGCGCTGGCGCCGCTGTCCGACTGGGGACACCGCCGCCTGGAGAAGCTGGCCCTGGAGACGCCGGCCCAGGAGACGCCGGTCCCGGAGGAGCCGGCGAAGTCCCGATCGGTCTCCTGACACACCGCCGGCACCCCCGTTCCGCCTGAAAAGCCGGGCCGGCCCTCCTGCCGCCCGCAACCAAGCTTCACGCCGCCTCGGCAGCGCGGACAAGTACCCACAAAAAGGTGGGTAGGCCGCACACCTTCGGCAGCCGACACTTCTTTGCACAGTGCATACGTTCCCTTTGCGCGGGTAGCGCGGCCTTGTTCGCGAGATCGACCCCCGAGGGGGGAGCGTGGTGGCACTGCGGATCGAGGACTACGGGCTGCTCGGTGACCTGCACACGGCCGCGCTGGTGGGGCGAGACGGGTCGATCGACTGGCTGTGCCTGCCCCGGTTCGACGCGCCCGCGTGTTTCGCCGCCCTGCTCGGCGACGACCGGGCGGGATTCTGGCGCTTGGCCCCCGCCGCCGGCGGGCTCTGCACGCGCCGCCGCTACCGCGGCGACTCTCTCGTCCTGGAGACGGAGTGGGAGACTCCCGAAGGGTCCGTACGCGTGATCGACGCGATGCCGCCACGCGGCGAGGCGGCCGACGTGGTGCGGGTCGTGGAAGGCGTCAGCGGGCGGGTGCCGATGCGGATGGCGCTGCGGCTGAGGTTCGACTACGGGCACGTCGTGCCCTGGGTGCGGCAGCAGGACGGGCGGCTCGCGGCGGTCGCCGGTCCGGACGCCGCCTGGCTGGAGACTCCGGTGCCGCTCCGGGGCGAGGACATGACCACCTACGCCGACTTCGAGGTGGCCGCCGGGCAGCGGGTGCCGTTCGTGCTGACCTACCGGCCGTCGCACGAGCGCGTGCCGCGCTCCGTGGACGCGGAGAAGGCCCTGGCCGACACGGAGGCGTACTGGACGTCGTGGATGCGCGGCTTCCGATACCGGGGCCGCTGGGAGGAGGCCGTACGCCGGTCGCTGGTCGTGCTGAAGGCGCTGACCTACGCGCCGACCGGCGGCATCGTCGCCGCGGTCACCACGTCGCTGCCGGAACGGCCGGGCGGCCCGCGCAACTGGGACTACCGGTTCTGCTGGCTGCGCGACGCGACGTTCACGCTGCAGGCGCTGCTGGGCACCGGCTTCGTCGCCGAGGCCAAGGCATGGCGGGAGTGGCTGCTGCGGGCCGCCGCCGGAGACCCGGCCGACCTGCAGATCATGTACGGGATCGACGGCGCCCGCCGTCTGCCGGAATACCCAGTCGACTGGCTGGCCGGTTACGAGGGCTCGGCTCCGGTCCGGGTGGGCAATGCGGCGTCCGGGCAGTTCCAGCTCGACGTGTGGGGTGAGGTCCTCGACGGGCTGCATCTGGCCAGGACGGCCGGCATTCACGCCGAGGAGCCGGCCTGGGATCTGCAACGGGCGCTGCTGGACTTCCTGGAGGGCCACTGGGACGACCCGGACAACGGGTTGTGGGAGGTGCGCGGCGACCGCCGCCACTTCGTGCACTCCAAGGTCATGGCGTGGGCCGGCCTGGACCGGGCCGTGCAGGCCGTCGAACGCTTCGGCCTGGACGGGCCCGTGGACCGGTGGCGCGCGACCCGCGACACGATCCACGCCGAGGTCTGCGACCGCGGCTACGACCCCGGGCGGGGCACGTTCACCCAGTTCTACGGCTCCAGAGGGCTGGACGCCGCGCTGCTGCTGATCCCCCGGGTGGGGTTCCTGCCCTGGGACGACCCGCGGGTTGCGGGCACCGTCGAGGCGGTGCGGCGCGAGCTGTGCTCCGACGGCTTCCTGCTGCGCTACCGGCCGCGGGCCGACGGCGATGTGGACGGCCTTCCCGGCACCGAGGGAGCGTTCATCACCTGCACGTTCTGGCTCGCCGACGCCCTGTACGGCATCGGCCGCCACCGGGAGGCGTACGAGTTGTTCGAACGGTTGCTACGCCTCCGCAACGACCTCGGCCTGCTGAGCGAGGAGTGCGACCCCGCCACCGGCCGGCAGCTCGGCAACACCCCGCAGGCGTTCAGCCACGTCGGGCTGGTGAACTCCGCCCGTCACCTGTCCGGCGCCCGGCCCGCCGAGCACGTCGCGCGCGGCCGCGACCACGTCGGAAGCGGGCACTCGTGACGGCTCTCCGGTTCACTGCCACAGGAGCAGCACGGCGGTGAGACCGAGGCCCGCCGCCACGAAGCCGGCCGTCCTGGGCTGCCTGGCGGCCTCCCGGCGCGAGGAGACCACCAGTAGGGCGCCGATGGCGAGCGCCACCACGAGGTGCAGGCCGTACCACACGGGGATCGGCACCCGGGCCAGGAAGGTTCCGGACAGGAGGTCGTCGGCGGACCCGAAGCCGGCGAGTGCGCCGAGCGCGGCCAGGCCCAGCACCGGGAGCGCGTACCGGTACCGGCCGAGCAGTGCCCAGACGACGGTCCCCAGGGCGAGCAGTATCTGGAAGCGGTGATGCAGTTGCCGTGCGATCAGCCCGCCGTGGTCGTCGAAGCTGATGTCGAGGACCGAGTGGTAGGCGGCGGACATCGGGACGCCCCGCAGCGGCTCGTAGCCGCCGGTGTAGGAGACCGTCTCACCGCTCGGCACATAGGAGAACGCGAGGTAGACGCCGGTGAGCAGGACGAGCACGTACCAATGGATCAACATGTCGCCCAGCAACTGCCTCGCCCGATTCACCGCCACATTTCAGCAGATGCGGGTGTGTCAGGAAGGCGAAAACAGATGGGCCGCCTTCGCGGGCGTCTCCCGGGTCGTGAACGGAACCGGGCTGAGCGCGTCGAGGCGCTCGGCGAACCCGGCCGCGAGGCCGGTCAGGACCAGCATCCCGGCCGCCGTCTCCGACACGCGCTGGTGCGCCATGATCAGGGCGGTGATGCCGGTGCTGTCCCAGTAGGTCACCGCGGAGAGGTCGATCACCAGCCCCGGCTCCGGTGTGCCGGAGACGACCTCGCCGATCGCCGCCGTGATCTTGGGGGCCGCCTGCTCGTCGAGGGCGCCGTCCAGCTCCAGAACCGTGTGCGACCGGAGACGGCGCAGCCGTGGAGTGGCGGATGACGACGCGGGGCCGGGGAGGGCGAAGTCGGCCGTGGCGAGGGTGCCGTCCGGGCCGGAATCGATCGTGAACCGGTCCGACAGGTAGCGGGCGAGCCACAGCCCGTGCCCGTGCCTGACCGGCCACGCGGCGGTGTCGTGCCCCGACGAGCCGGGGTCGCCGACCTCGCACCGCAGCACGCCGCCGAGCTGCCGGATCCTCGCCCGTCCGGTTCCGGAGCCGTGGAAGACCGCGTTGGTGGCGAGCTCGTGGACGGTGAGCACCAGGTCCACGGACCGCCCGTGCGGGAGCCCGGCGTGGACGACGTGTGCCTGCAGCGTCTCCCGCAGGGGGTAGAGCGACCCGCGGTCGAACGCGTGGTCGAGGATCAGCACCGACGTCCCGGCGTTCCGATTTCCGCTGCCGGGGCCCGCGGCGACGGGGGAGGCAAGGTTGGCCGCGTCATCGCTCATGCGCGGTCACCAGGCTGATCCCGGGAATGCCCTGAGCGCCGAGCAGCACGAACCGCGGCACGATGGCGGGGTTGCACCGCAGGACGACCGTACGGGCCGGCGCGAGGCTCCGGGCCACGTCGATGATCGTCCGGGTGCAGGACAGGTCGATGAAGGACAGCTCGGCCATGTTGATCGTGAGGGGGCCGTCCGTCCTGATCGCCTCGCTCAGTGCCAGGGCCAGGGCGTCCTCGGCCGCGCGGTCGATCTGTCCCGCCATCCGGATGCCGGGCGGCGCGTACTGGCGGCAGATCCGCAGCAGCGGGTCGTCGTAGTAGGTGGCCGCGGCGACCGCCCGGGTGTGGAACGGGGAGACCGAGGCGAGGGTGACCGGGTCGAAGCGTTCCCGGTCGTACTGGCACAGGACCGACACGCTGCTGTCGGAAAGGACCGTCGCGATCTTCTCCTCGAAGGCGGGCAGCTGCTCCACACCGTGGACCGGCCGCAGCGCCCAGCCCATGTCGAGGGCCACCCGAAGGCCCGAGTAGCCCTCGCGTGAGGTCAGCTCGATCTGGGAGCTCAGCCATCCCATCGCGTGATCCACACTGAAGGCCTGTCCGGACAGCAGGCCGTCCTGAGAGGCGACGACGTCCATCCGTCCGTCGGCGGTGGCGGACCGCACGGCGATCCCGCGGCGGCTCAGCTCGGCCGCAGCTCCCTGGGGCTCCTCGCACAGCCAGACGACCCGCAGCCCTCCCGACAGCCCGTCACGCACGTACGCCGCGGTGAGGTCGAGCAGCTCTTCGGGCTCGCCGAAGGTCAGACACGCGTGATCGTTGATCGTCAAATCAGTGATCTGCACCTCGGCACTGACCGTCACCGCGCCACCATCCTCAGGCGGTCCCGCCGCCCACCGCCTCATCGAGGTACCCATCGTAGTGATGGGCATACGTCAAGAATCGGTCTCGGTGACGGGGCTACAGGTACGTCGGCGTACGGCCGGCCCGGTGGCGGAACAGCCACCAGTTCCACGCCTGGGCGAGGAGCATCAGGGGCACCATCACCGCGGCGAAGCCCACCAGGATCCGCAGCGTGGCCGCCTCCGCCATCGCCTCCGTCAGGCGCAGGCCGGTGCCGGGAGCGCCGGAGGAGACCAGTACGAAGGGGTGCAGGCCCGCGCCGAGGGCGACGACGGGCAGGGCGGCCGCGCACGAGGTGGCGGCGAAGGCCCGTCCGGTGCGTCCCGCGCCCAGCAGGGCGGCCCCCGCGAGGAGCGCGACCACCAGGGCCGCGCCGGCCGCGAGGGCGGGAAGGGAGTTGACGACGGCGTGGCGCGCCGAGGAGCCGGCGACGAGGACGGCCGCCGCCGCCCCGGCCGCCGCGAACAGGGCGCGCCGACCGGCCCGCGCCGCCCGGGCGCCCGTCTCGCCGCCGGTCCGCCAGGCCAGGAAGGACGCGCCGTGCGCGAGGAACACCGCGGTGGTCGTGGCGCCGCACAGCAGCACGAAGGGGTCGAGCAGGTCGGCCGGACCGAGCGAGAAGGCGTTCCGCGCGTCGAGCGGCACCCCGGCGAGCAGCCGGCCCGTCACGAGCCCCCATCCCGTGGCGGGCACCAGCCCACCCAGGAAGATCAGCCCGTCCCAGACCCGGCGCGCCGAGGCGCTCCGGTGGCGGCTCCGCACCTGCACGGCGGTGTTGCCGACGACGATCCCGGCCAGGATCGCCGCGAACAGGAAGTACATCCCCGACAGCAGCCGCCCCTCCAGGAAGGGGAAGGCGCCGAACAACACCCCCGCCGCGGCCACCAGCCAGACCTCGTTGCCGAGGAAGAACGGGCCGAAGGCGTTGAGCAGCGCCCGGCGCTCACCGTCGTCGCGGCCGAGCGTGGGGGCGAGCAGCTGCACGCCGTAGTCCAGGCCGGCCAGGACGAAGTAACCGGCGAGCAGCAGCCCGAGCAGGGCCGGCCACACGAGTTCGAGAGTCACGGGTTCCTCTTGGCGGGTCGAGCCACAGGCCGAGTCACGGGACGAGCCATAGGACGAGTCACGGGACGGGCCGACGGTCGGGCTACAGGGCGAGCGACGTGGCAGGCCGTTCCGCGTGCCCGTCGCGAGGCGCTCCGCCCAGGTCGGTGTCGGCCGGGCCGCGGCGGGCGTACCGGATGATCAGGGCCCAGTCGGCGATCGCCAGCGCGAGGAACACCGCGCCGAACAGGACCAGGGACGTCAGCATCGAGCCGACGTGCGACCGCGCGGCCGCGGTCGTGAGCTCGCCGTACACCGCCCAGGGCTGGCGTCCCACCTCGCGCAGCAGCCATCCGCCGAGCGCGGCGACGAAGGGCAGGGGAACCGCGACGAGCATCAGGTACGCCGCCGGGCGGAAGCGGAGATACCGGTCCCGGTGGAGCAGGACCAGAGCCACGACGATCAGCAGGAGGATCAGGTAGCCGACGTCCTGCATGACGTCGAAGGCGGTGGCGATCCAGGCGGGCGGCCGGTAGTCGCCCGCGCCGAACCGCTGGACCAGCTGGGCCTGCACGTCCTCGACCCGCAGGGAGCCGATGTCGTCGACATGGCCCCGCAGGGTCGCCGCCTTCATCGGCTGGGTCTCCACGAGCGTCGGGATCTGCACGAACCCGTAGTAGAGCGCCACGAACGCCGCGGGCGCCGCCGTGAACAGGCCGAGGCGCAGCGAGGCACGGAAGAACGCACGCTCGGCCGTGCGCTTGAGGAAGTGGTAGGAGCTCACCCCCGCCATGAAGACCCCGCCGGTCATCAGGGCGGCGGACGCGGCGTGCACCAGCGCGTTGATCGCGTTGGGGTTGGTGAGCATGGCCCCGAAGTCGGTGAGCCGGGCCACGCCGTCGCGCACCTCGTGTCCCACCGGATGCTGCAGGAAGCCGTTGGCCACCATGATCCAGTACGCCGAGGCGTACGCGGTGAGCGTGACCAGCCAGATCAGCGTGACGTGCACCGCCTTCGGCAGCCGGCCCCAGCCGAAGATCCACATGCCGAGGAAGGTCGACTCGGCGAAGAAGGCGACGATCGTCTCGAGTGCGAGCGGAGCGCCGAAGACGTTGCCCGCGTACTCCGACAGCCCGCTCCAGGCGAGCCCGAACTGGAACTCCATGACCAGGCCGGTGGCGATGCCCAGCACGTAGTTCACGACGTAGATCTGGCCCCAGAACCGGGTCATGCGCTCCGTGAGCGGTGAACCGCGGAGGGCGTGCCGGGTGTGCGTCACCGCGATCAGCGGGGCGAGCCCGAGGGTGAGCATCACGAACAGCCAGTGGAAGCCGGCCGTGGTCGCGAACTGCAGGCGCGCCAGCGTCTCGTCCGTCATCGGCGTCCGTCGTCCGTAGCCCGGAGGAGGGAGGCCCCGGACGCGTGGTGAAGCGACAAATCAGCCCTTTTCTCGCAAAGTCCGCAAGAGTGGACGGATCATATCTCTGATCCACCTCTCGCCGGAGCGAGGCCCTCCACCCGCGCCGCGATGGCTATTCGGGGCCGATGAGGAAGGTCTGTCCGGGCGCGGAGGCGCAGGGCCGTTCGACGGCCTCCGCCCCGGGCGCGCCGTCGACTGAGAGGCACAGGTCGCTCGACGCCGGCCGGATCCGGTAGCCGTCTTCGCCGACGGGTTCGAGCCGGAAGCGCTGGTTGGGCCTGGCGCCGGTGCAGTCGCTCCAGGGCTGCAGCATGCCCGCCGTGGGGCCGGCCGGGATCACCGTCAGGCAGCCGACGCCCTTCGCCGGGTCGGGGTGATCCCATTGCAGGTGGACCAGCCCGCCACCGGCCGGGGTGAGGAAGGTCCGCGGCGGGACCGCGGTGGCACAGGGGCCCAGGACGGCGACCTCGGGATCGTACGAGACGTCCCTGGCCCGCCCCGCCGTCAGGCACAGGGACGGATCGGCGGCCGGCCGCACCTGAACCCACCTGCGGGCCGCCACCGATCCGCCTCCCGGTCCGCCCACCGATCCGCCCACCGGGCCGGACGGTGCGGCGGCCGGGATCGACGCGGAGGGGCGGGAGGCCGCCTCCCCGGTGGCCATGCGGTCGAACTGCCAGGCTCCGACCAGGCAGAGCAGGGTCGCGGCCGCGGCGCCCGCCACCAGTCGCCGGGCCGGGGCCTTCCGCCCGGGGGCCTCGCCCACGGCGGGCGAGGCCGGGACCCGGCCGGTGTTCCTCCCGCCCGCGCCGATGTCGAGGGTCTCGTCCGGCCGGGAGACGTCATGTCCGGGAGCCGGCGGGGTGGACGCGGGTGGCGGCGCCGCCCGCGTCCCATCGGAGGCCACGAGGTGCGTCCCACCCCCGGGGGCGGCGGGCGTGTCACCGGGCAGCGGGGTGGTCGCCTCGCGGGCGACGGCCAGGCGCCGGCGGGCGTCCAGCCACTCGGCGACGGTGTCGTCGCCCGCCCCGCATGCCCGTACGAACGCGGCGAGCAGGTCTTCGCGCGGCAGATCCCGGCGACTGAGCGCGCCGGCCAGGGTGGCGCGCGGCAGGACGTCCCCCACGGCTTCGGCGCGGCGTTCGAGCTGCCGGTAACTGCACCCGCTCCACGCCCGGAGCCGCCTCATCAGGGCGACGAACTCCGCGGGCGTGGCGGCGGTCCGCGGCTGCGGCCGGGTGTCGGTCACGCTCACTCCATCCCGTAGATCCCCTGTGCTCCCCGGCAGCCTATGCACGCTTTCCGGGTGTCCGAGATCGTCCGGAAGTGTCCGGGACACCGCCGACGTGTGGACGTGAGCCCGCGGGCCGGGCCACGGTGGCCTTGCACAACGGCCCGTCGGCGCCGGAGCACGCAGGTGCTCGGTGGCGTCACGGGGGCGCCGTGGCGGCGGACGTGACCGCCCATCCCGGCACCGGGTGGCGGCGCACGCATTCTTCCCGGCCGACTGGGCGCACGTCCGTCGCCGCATCTCATTCGACATGAGGGATACGAACCATGGGACGCATAGTTCTGTCTGTTTTCACCACCCTTGACGGCATCATCGAGAACCCGCACGAGTGGGCTTTCGGATTCGTCAGCGAGGACTCGATGCAGGCCGGCCTCGACCAGATCCGCGCGGCGCGGGCACTGCTCCTCGGACGGGTCACGTACGAGGGCTTCGCGGCCTCCTGGCCGTCGATGACCGACGAGGTGGGCTACGCCGACGCGATGAACACCCTGCCGAAGTACGTCGTGTCGACCACGCTGACCGAGGCCGCCTGGAACAACAGCACGATCATCGGCGCGGACGCCGCGGCCCGGATCGAGGCCCTGAAGAAGGAGGTGGACGGCGACATCCTCGTCTTCGGCAGCGCGGCGCTGGTGCGGTGGCTGCTGCGGGAGAACCTCCTCGACGAGATGCGCCTGGCCGTCTATCCGGTGCTCGCCGGTCGCGGCGCCCGCCTGTTCGACGACGACTCCGCGGGCCCCGCCACGCTGCGGCTCACCGGCACGCAGGCGTTCTCCTCCGGCGTGGTGCTGCTCACCTACGAGCCGACCGGCGAGGGCCTCGCCGACCCGGCCGCCGCACGCCGGGCGGCCGAGGCGACCGCCGGGGGGTGATCGAGCGTCCGCGACCCGGCTCAGCGGCGCAGCCGGGTCGCGGCGGCGTACAGGGAGAGGGAGACGGCGGCCCAGGCCACGGTGGCGGCCGTGAGGGACACCCACAGGGGCCAGACGGCCACCGTGGTCGTCACCACGGCGGCGAAGCCGATCAGGCCGAGGGCGCCGAAGGTCGCGCCCCACACGTCCTGCCCGGCCTGGCGTACGCCGTCCTCCTTGGCGATGAGGGTGACGCTCGCGAGCAGGATCGCCGGGAACGCGAGGAAGAGCCCGCCGGCGCGCGGACCGGCCAGCTCCGACACCACGCCGGCGAGCGCCGACACCCCGGCGCCGAACGCGAAGCGGACCACCCAGTCGCGCGGCGGCGGCCGCCTGAGCTCGCCGACGCGCAGCCGCACCTTCTCGCCGCCGTCACGAGAGCGGCCACTGTCACGAGAGCCGCCACTGTCACGAGAGCCGCCACTGTCACGAGAGCGGCCGTCGCCATGAGAGCGGCCACTGTCACGAGAGCGGCCGTCGCCATGAGACCGGCCACCGTCGCGATCGGCGCTCACGGTTCCGGCGCCAGCGCGTACCCGGCGGCCACCGTGGCGCCCCAGACCGCGAGCGCGGCCAGCGCCCCCCACCAGGCGCCCCACCTGCCCAGAAGGGGAGCGGCGACCAGGCAGTAGAGCACGAAACCGGCCGCGCCGATCCACATGCCGCGAGCCGAGGCGAGGACGTCCGGGACACCGGCGATGCCCGCGGTGACGATGAGGCTCGCCAGGGCCACGGAAGGGGCGGCGCTGAAGACCCCGGCGAGCCGCTTGGGCGTCAGCGTCTCGGCCAGCGCCGCGAAGGCCAGCACGAACACGCCGCCGGCCAGGGCTTTCAGGACGACCTTCAGGATCACGTCACTTCCGTCGCCCACGCCGCGTCCCCTCCCCGGAACCGGCACGGATGTTCGGGGGGCGCCGCTCCGCCGGTTGAACCGCGTTGATTTCCGGCACGCGAACGCCCGAAACCCCCGTCGTCGCCCGCGTACAGGGGGCGTCAATACTCGGTTCGAACCCGTATGGAAGCCGTCAAGAGCGGTCATATGCCCCCGATCTCGGACTTTGCTTGTGCTGAGAGCGCCGAAGCAATCACAACCGAGGAGTGGGGATGGCGGACGTCGTCTTCGTCGCCCTGACGATCGCGGTCTTCACGATCGTCGGGCTCGTCGTACGGGCGGTGGAGCGCCTGTGAGCGTGGTCAACGCCGTGGGCCTCGGAGTGGCCGCGGCCCTGCTGGTGTTCATGGTGGCGGCCCTGCTGTTCCCGGAGCGCTTCTGATGGGCGCGGCAGCGGCAGGGGCCGTGCTCGTGCTTTCGGTCGTCGCGGTGCTCGCCGTCGTCTACCTGCTGCTGGGCGACTACCTCTACCGGGTCTACACCGGCACCCGGCACAGCGCGGCCGAGCGCCTCGTCTACCGCCTGATCGGCGTGCGGCCGGACGCCGAGCAGCCGTGGGCGGTCTACGCACGCGCCCTGCTGGCCTTCTCCGCGGTCTCGGTGCTGGTCGTGTACGGCATGCAGCGCCTGCAGGACAGGCTGATCCTCGGTCTCGGCCGGCCCCCGGTCCCCGCCCACGTCGCCTGGAACACGGCCGTCAGCTTCGTGACGAACACCAACTGGCAGGCGTACCCGGGCGAGACCGTGATGGGCCACCTGGTGCAGATGGCCGCCCTGGCGGTGCAGAACTTCGTCTCGGCGGCGGCCGGCATGGCCGTGGCCGTCGCGCTCGTGCGGGGCTTCGCCCGCAGGCAGGCCGACACCATCGGCAACTTCTGGGTGGACCTCGTGCGCGGCACGTTCCGGGTCCTGCTGCCGATCGCGTTCGTCGCCGCGCTGGTGCTGGTCGCCGGCGGCGTGGTGCAGAACCTCGCGTCGCCGCACACGGTGACGACGCTGACCGGCGCCCCCCAGGCGATCCCCGGCGGCCCGGTGGCGAGCCAGGAGGCGATCAAGGAGCTCGGCACCAACGGCGGCGGCTTCTACAACGCCAACTCCGCCCATCCCTTCGAAAACCCGGCGGGATGGACGAACTGGCTGCAGATCGTCCTGCTCCTGGCGATCCCGATCGCGCTGCCGCGCACCTTCGGGCGCATGGTCGGCCAGGTGCGGCAGGGACACGCGATCCTCGCCGTCATGGCGGTGATCGCGCTGGTGAGCGTGCTGCTGACGAACGTCTTCGAGCTCTCCGGCGGGGCCGCGGTCCCCCGGGCCGCCGGCGCGGCGATGGAGGGCAAGGAGGTCCGCTTCGGCGTGCCCGGCTCCGCGACGTTCGCCGCCGCCACCACGCTGACCTCGACCGGCGCCGCCGACGCCGCCCACGACTCCTTCACGCCGCTCGGCGGCATGATGACGATGCTGAACATGATGCTGGGCGAGGTCGCGCCCGGCGGCGCCGGTTCCGGCCTGTACGGCATCCTGGTGCTGGCCGTGATCACCGTCTTCGTCGCCGGTCTCATGGTGGGCCGTACGCCGGAGTATCTGGGCAAGAAGATCGGCGCGCGCGAGATCAAGCTGGCCTCGCTCTACTTCCTGGTCACCCCGGCCCTCGTGCTCGCCGGCACGGCCGTGGCGATGGGCAACCGGGCCGGCCTCGCGGCCATGCTGAACGGCGGGCCGCACGGGCTGTCGGAGATCCTCTACGCCTTCACCAGCGCGGCGAACAACAACGGCTCGGCCTTCGCGGGGATCTCGGCGGGCACGCCCTGGTGGTGCGTCGCGCTCGGCCTGTGCATGGCTTTCGGCCGGTTCCTGCCGATCGTCTTCATCCTCGCCCTGGCCGGGTCGCTGGCCCGGCAGGCGCCGGTGCCGGTCTCCGCCGGGACACTGCCCACCCACCGCGCGCAGTTCGTCGGGATGGTGGCCGGAGTCACGGTCGTCCTCGTCGCCCTCACGTTCCTGCCGGCCCTCGCGCTCGCGCCGCTCGCGGAAGGACTGTCCTGATGCCCAAGTCAGCGCGGCGCGCGAGCGGCGGCATCGGCGGCGGCCTGCTCGATCCCCGGCAACTGGTGCGGTCGCTGCCCGACGCCGTACGCAAGCTGAACCCGGCGACGCTGTGGCGCAACCCGGTCATGTTCGTCGTCGAGATCGGCGCGTTCCTCACCACGGGCCTGGCGATCGCGGGCCCTTCGGCGTTCGCCTGGGCGATCACGGTCTGGCTGTGGCTGACGGTGCTGTTCGCCACCCTGGCGGAGGCGGTGGCGGAGGGCCGCGGCAAGGCCCAGGCCGCCACCCTGCGGGCGGCCAAGCGCGACACCGTGGCCCGGCGCCTGGCGGATCCGCGCGACCCCGCCCGGTGGGAGGTCGTCGGCGCCCAGGAGCTGCGCCAGGGCGACCACGTGGTCGTCGAGGCCGGAGAGGTCGTCCCGGGCGACGGAGACGTGGTCGAGGGCATCGCCAGCGTGGACGAGTCGGCGATCACGGGGGAGTCCGCGCCGGTGATCCGCGAGTCCGGCGGCGACCGCTCGGCCGTCACCGGCGGCACGAAGGTGCTGTCGGACCGGATCATCGTACGGATCACCCAGAGGCCCGGCGAGAGCTTCGTCGACCGGATGATCGCCCTGGTCGAGGGGGCGGACCGGCAGAAGACCCCCAACGAGATCGCGCTGAACATCCTGCTGGCCGCACTTACGATGATCTTCCTGGTCGCCGCCGTGACCATGCAGCCGCTGGCGATCTACTCCAAGGCCCAGAACCCGGGCGTACCGGACACGCCCGCGCTCGGCGCCGACGGGGTGAGCGGGGTGGTGCTCGTGTCGCTGCTGGTCTGCCTGATCCCGACCACGATCGGGGCGCTGCTGTCGGCCATCGGCATCGCCGGCATGGACCGTCTGGTGCAGCGCAACGTGCTGGCCATGAGCGGGCGGGCGGTGGAGGCCGCGGGTGACGTCACCACTCTGCTGCTCGACAAAACCGGCACGATCACCCTCGGCAACCGCCAGGCGTCGCAGTTCGTCCCGGCCGAGGGCGTCCCCGAGCTCGACCTGGCCGAGGCGGCGCAGCTGGCGAGCCTCGCCGACGAGACCCCCGAGGGGCGTTCGATCGTCGTCCACGCGAAGCAGGTTTACGACCTGCGTGAACGCCGGCCGGGGGAGCTCGCCCACGCGGAGTGGATCGCCTTCACCGCCCAGACCCGCATGTCCGGGGTGAACGTGGACGGACGGCAGGTCCGCAAGGGCGCCGCGACCTCGGTGATGAAGTGGGTGCGGGACAACGGCGGCCACCCCACCGGGCAGGTCGGGCACCTGGTGGACGGGATCTCCGCCTCCGGCGGCACGCCGCTGGTGGTGGGCGAGGTCGGCGGCGGCACGGCCCGGGTGCTCGGCGTGATCCACCTCAAGGACGTGGTCAAGCAGGGCATGCGGGAGCGGTTCGACGAGATGCGCCGGATGGGCATCCGCACCGTGATGATCACTGGGGACAACCCGATGACCGCCGGAGCCATCGCCAGGGAGGCCGGAGTGGACGACTTCCTGGCCGAGGCGACCCCCGAGGACAAGCTCGCGCTGATCCGCAAGGAGCAGGAGGGCGGGCGGCTGGTCGCGATGACCGGGGACGGCACCAACGACGCCCCCGCGCTGGCGCAGGCCGACGTGGGAGTGGCGATGAACACCGGCACCTCGGCCGCCAAGGAGGCCGGGAACATGGTCGACCTCGACTCCAACCCGACCAAGCTCATCGAGATCGTCGAGATCGGCAAGCAGCTGCTGATCACCAGGGGAGCGCTGACGACGTTCTCGATCGCCAACGACATCGCGAAGTATTTCGCGATCATTCCGGCCATGTTCGCGGCGGTCCACCCCGGCCTCGAAACGCTGAACGTGATGCGGCTGCACAGCCCGCAGTCGGCCGTCCTGTCCGCGGTGATCTTCAACGCCCTGGTGATCGTGGCGCTCATCCCCCTCGCCCTGCGCGGGGTGCGTTACCGGCCCTCCAGCGCGTCCACGCTGCTCGGCCGCAACCTCTGCCTGTACGGCCTGGGCGGCGTCCTCGCGCCGTTCGTCGGAATCAAGCTCATCGACCTGCTGGTCCGGTTCCTCCCGGGGATGTCCTGATGGCTGGAGACGTGATGGAACGCCTGCCGAACACGCTCCGCCGGCACCTCGCGGCGGTCCGCGCCGTCGCCGTGTTCACGCTGGTCCTGGGCGTCCTGTATCCCCTGCTGGTGACCGGTGTCGCCCGGGTCCTGCTCCCCCACCGCGCCGGCGGCTCGATCGTCCGCGCGGACGGCAGGGACGTGGGCAGCGCCCTCATCGGCCAGTCCTTCACCGACCGGTCCGCCCGCCCGGTGCGCGGATACTTCCAGAGCCGCCCCTCGGCGGGCGGCTACGACCCGGCGGCCTCGGGAGCGAGCAACCTCGGCCCGCAGGACGTCGTCGACCGCCTGCCCGACCCCCACGGGACCGGCGAGGCCGCGCGGAAGGGCAGGGTCTCCCTGCTCACCCAGGTGTGCGCGCGCTCGAAGGCGATCGGCGAGCGGGAAGGCGTCAGCGGGGCCAGGCCGTACTGCACCGCGGACGGAACGGGCGCGGTGCTGAAGGTCTTTCCCGCCGTCGGCAGGGCCACGAGGGTCGTCAGCGTCAACCAGGCGTGCCCGGCGGCGCCGTTCGTCGCCACGTACCAGGGCGTGCGGGTCGAGTGCGGCAGGCCCGGCGAGGACTATTCGTCAGGGCGTACCGTGCCGGTCCGCGGAAACGCCCGGGCGGTCGTCCCGCCGGACGCGGTGACGGCGAGCGGCAGCGGCCTCGACCCGCACATCTCCGTCGCGTACGCCGAGCTGCAGGCCCCCCGGGTGGCGCGGGAACGCGGGCTGGACGTGCGCGGGGTGCGCACACTGATCGCCGAGCACACGACCGGCCGTGCCCTCGGTTTCCTGGGGGAGCCCGGTGTGAACGTGCTGGAGCTCAATCTGGCCCTCGACAGGGAGAGGTGAGCGGCCATGCCACGCGGGCGGCTGCGGATCTACCTCGGCGCGGCACCCGGGGTCGGCAAGACGTACGCGATGCTGTGCGAGGGCCACCGCCGCAGGGAGCGCGGCACGGACGTCGTGGTCGGCCTCGTGGAGACCCACGGCCGGGTGCGCACCGCGCGGCTGCTGGAGGGGCTGGAGATCGTCCCCCGCAGGAGCGTGACGTACCGGGGGGCGGCCTTCCCCGAACTGGACGTGGACGCGGTCATCGCCCGGCGCCCGCGGGTCGCCCTGGTCGACGAGCTGGCGCACACCAACGTGCCGGGCTCGCGCAACGCCAAGCGCTGGCAGGACGTCGACGAGCTCCTCGACGCCGGGATCGACGTCATCTCCACAGTGAACATCCAGCACCTGGAGTCGGTCAACGACGTCGTGCGGCACATCACCGGCGTCCCGCAGCGCGAGACCGTGCCCGACGAGGTCGTACGGCGGGCCGACCAGGTCGAGCTGGTCGACATGTCCCCGGAGGCGCTGCGGCGGCGGCTCGCGCACGGCAACGTGTACACGCCGGAGAAGGTGGACGCCGCCCTCGCCAACTACTTCCGCGTCGGCAACCTCACCGCGCTGCGCGAGCTGGCCCTGTTGTGGCTCGCCGACGAGGTGGACGAGCAGCTCGACCGCTACCGCGCCGAGCACGGCATCGCCGACACGTGGGAGGCGCGCGAGCGGGTCGTCGTCGCGCTCACCGGGGGACCCGAGGGCGACACGCTCGTGCGCCGGGCGGCCCGCGTCGCCGCCCGCACCAAGGGCGCGGACCTGCTCGCCGTCCACGTCACCCGCGCGGACGGGCTCGGCGGCGGCGACCCGGCGCTGCTGGCGCGCCAGCGCGCCCTCGTGGAGAGCATGGGCGGCACCTACCACCAGGTGGTGGGCGACGACGTGCCGCGGGCGCTGCTGGAGTTCGCGCGCGGCGTCAACGCCACCCAGCTCGTGCTCGGCGCCTCCCGGCGCGGCCGGTTCGCCCAGATCTTCAGCAGGGGGGTGGGCGTCGAGACGACCGCGCGGTCCGGCTCGATCGACGTCCACATGATCACCCATGAGCACGTCAACAAGGGACGGGAGCGTCCGCGGTGGTCGCGGGCGGCGCTCACCCGGCGGCGCAGGCTGGCGGGGTGGGCCGTCGCCGCCGGCGGCCTGCCGCTGCTCACCGCCGCGCTGCTCCCCTTCCGGGGCACGCTGGCCCTGCCGAGCGTCATCCTGCTGTTCCTGACCACGGTCGTGGGTGTGGCGCTGATCGGCGGCCTGTGGCCGGCGATCACGGCGGCGGTCGCCGGCTCCCTGCTGCTGAACTTCTTCTTCACCCCGCCGCTGCACACCCTGACGATCGCGAATCCGGAGAACCTCCTCGCCCTGGTCGTCTTCGTCCTCGTCGCGGCGGCGGTCAGCATGATCGTGGACGTGGCGGCCCGCCGTACGCGGGAGGCCGCCCGCGCGGGGGCGGACGCCGAGATCCTGTCCGCGCTCGCCGGGCACGTGCTGCGCGGCGAGGCCGCCGTGCCCTCCCTGCTCGCGCGTACGCGGGAGACGTTCGGCCTGGCCGCGGTCACGCTGCTGGAACGGCGCCCCGAGGCGGGGCAGGGTCCGGACGACCGGTCCGACCCCGGCTCCTGGCGGATCGTGGCCACGGCGGGGGGAGAGCCGTGCGTCTGCCCCGGCGCCGCCGACGCCGACGTGGACATCGACGACGACCTCGTGCTCGCCGCGCGCGGCCGGCTGCTCGACGCCTCGGAACGCCGCGTGATCGAGGCGTTCGCCGCGCAGGTCGCCGTGGCTCTGCGGCAGGAACGGCTGGAGGAGGAGGCCGGGCAGGCCCGGCCGCTGGCGGAGGCCGACAGGATGCGCACCGCGCTGCTCGCGGCGGTCAGCCACGACCTGCGCACTCCGCTCGCCGCCGCGAAGGCCGCCGTGGAGAGCCTGCGCGCCACCGACGTCGAGTGGTCCCCGCAGGACCGCGCCGAACTGCTGGAGACCGCCGACGAGTCGCTGGCCAGACTCGACCGCCTGGTGGCGAACCTGCTCGACATGAGCCGTCTGCAGGCCGGGGTGCTCGGCGTGGCCGCCCAGCCGGTCGCCGTCGAGGACATCGTGCCCCGGGCGGTCGACGACCTCGGGCCGCTCGCCGCCGAGGTGCGGATCGACATCCCGCCCGACCTGCCCGAGGTCGTCGCCGACCCGGCGCTGCTGGAACGGGTGCTCGCCAACGTCGTCGCCAACGCCGTCCGCTACACCCCGGCAGGGGAGAGCGTGCTCGTCACCGCCAGCAGGTACGGCGACCGGGCCGAGATCCGGATAATCGACCGTGGGCCCGGTGTGCCGCGCGACGCCTACGACCGGATCTTCCTGCCCTTCCAGCGGCTGGGGGACCGGGACAACCACACCGGGGTCGGGCTGGGGCTGGCCCTGGCGCGCGGGCTGGCCGAGGCGATGGGAGGGCGGTTGTCACCCGACGAGACCCCCGGGGGAGGGCTCACCATGGTCCTCACCCTGCCCGTCGCCGTACACACCGGCGACGTGCCCGGGCTGCCGCTGGAGCTCGGCGGCGGAGCGCCGTGAGCCGCATCCTCGTCGTCGACGACGAGCCGCAGATCCTGCGCGCGCTGCGGATCAACCTGGCCGCGCGCGGATACGAGGTCGCCGTCGCGGCGGACGGCGGCTCGGCGCTGCGCGAGGCCGCCGACCGGCGTCCCGACCTGATCGTGCTCGACCTCGGGCTGCCCGACATGGACGGAGTCGAGGTCATCCACGGCGTACGCGGCTGGAGCAGCGTGCCGATCATCGTGCTGTCGGGGCGCACCGGCAACCAGGACAAGATCGACGCGCTGGACGCGGGCGCGGACGACTACGTCACCAAGCCCTTCGGGGTGGACGAGCTGCTCGCCCGGGTGCGGGCGGTCACCCGGCGCGCCGGCCCCCGGGAGAGCGAGCCCGCCCGCGTACGGATCGGGGACCACGTGGTCGACCTGGCGGGCAAGACCGTCTCCGGCGACGTACGGCTGACCCCGACCGAGTGGCGCATCCTCGAACTCCTCGTCCGCAACCCCGGCAAGCTGATCGGCCAGCGGCAGCTGCTGAGCGAGGTGTGGGGCGTGCGGTACGTGAAGGAGACGCACTACCTGCGCCAGTACATGGCCCAGCTCAGGCGCAAGCTGGAGGGGGATCCCGCCCATCCCGTCCACCTGATCACCGAGCCGGGCATGGGTTACCGCTTCGTCCCCTGACGCCCTGAGCGGGGCTCAGTCGTCGGGGTTCGTCGTGCCCGCGAGGAACGTCATCTCCAGCAGGGCGGGGGACAGGTCCACCCCGGTGACGACGCCCGCCAGAGCGAACGCGGCGGCGATCGGGTCCCGCGGCATGGGGTCGTCGAAGCCGTCGCGGCCGAGCCCCACGTCGCGCATCTCGCCGATCCACCGGTCGGGGTCGTCGCCGGACCGCAGATGCGGCGCCAGGGGTTCGAACCGCGTGATCACCCGGCCGTCGATCGCGTGGGCGAAGTCGTCGGAGGCGTAATCGTGCCTGCTGACCGCCACGACCTCGGTGCCCCGCGAGACGCGTTCGAGCACGCCCGCCTCGGCGGCGACCCGCCAGCCGCCGGGCTCGACGAGCACGGTCCAGTCGCCCATCCGCACGGCGCCGGCCCAGGCGGCGTCCATGCCGTCCGAGCTCTCCAGGGACTCCTCCGCGTTCTCGTCCAGCTCCTCGAACGTCATCTCGTCGATGGTGCTCTCGTCCACGCCCAGGCGGACGAGCACCTCCCGGGGCGCGAGCCCGCGCACGAAGGACACCCCGAATATGGCGCCCAGCGGCCCGTCCCCGGATAACCAGCCGAATTTCACGTCGATGTCCGACACGGCGACCTCTTTCATCTGCTGCCGGACATCATGGCAGCGATCAACGTTCGGCGTCCGGCCTCCCGGCCGTCGCAGGGGGCGGGAATGTCGGTCGGGTGCGGAAGAATCGCTCTCATCATGACCACCACCACCGCGCCGATCGAGGTGCCCACCCGCTCCCTGCCGGTCGAGCTGGTCGACGGTCCCGGGGGCAGGCTCTATCTGCTCCCCTTCGCGCCGCTCACCCCGGACGACTGCGAGGCCCTGTCCGTGCTCCTCGCCGCCCGGGCCGCCGCCGTACGCCGCGGCGAATCCGTGGCGCCGGAGCAGAGCCGGCCCGGGCCCGATCTGTGATCATCTGGCTGAACGGGACGTTCGGCGTGGGCAAGACCACCACGGCGGCGGAACTCGTGCGAACGATCCCGCGGGCTCACTTCTTCGACCCCGAACAGGTCGGCGTCATGCTCACGCATGCCACGGGCCTGCCGAAGGTCGGCGACTTCCAGGACTGGACGCTGTGGCGGACGATCGTCGTGGAGACCGTCACCCGGCTGGCCGACCAGGTCGGCGGCGTCCTCGTCCTGCCGCAGACCGTCCTGGTCGAGGAATACTGGCGGGAGATCCGCGCGGGCCTGGAGACGGCCGGCGTCCCGCTGCGCCACTTCGTGCTCCACGCCGACCGGGCCACGCTCCTGCGGAGGATCGAGGGGGACACGCCGTCGAACTCGCGGTGGAGGCTGGACCATCTGACGGCCTACCAGGACGCCCTCCCCTGGCTCGGCCGCGAGGGCCGGCTCGTCGACACGACCGGCATCCCGCCTGCCGGCGTCGCGGCACACATCGCCGCCACCGTCGCCCCCGACCAGCCCTGAACCGCCGGGGGCCATTCAACAGGGAGATGTGGCGAGCGTCACATCGGGCGCGTGTCACGTACGGGCGGGCCGCTTCCATCTGGTGTGCGTCAGCGTCGAAACGAGGAGGCGGAAGCGATGAGCGCACGGCATGAGAACGGCGTGGCGGCCACACACCGGGTGGTGATCCTGGGAGCGGGGTACGCGGGCCTGTCCGCGGCGATCCAGCTCGCGTCGCGGGTCAAGCGGAGCGGCGACGTGCACGTGACCCTGGTGAACGCGCAGGAGCGGTTCACCGAGCGGCTGCGGCTGCACATGTCGGCGACCGGGCAGCCGCTCGCCGAGCTGAGCATTCCCGAGCTGCTGGAGGGCACGGGCGCCCGCTTCGAGCGTGGGTGGGTGACGGCGGTGGACGCGGACGCGAAGACCGTGCGGATCGACGACGAGCGCGTCCTGCCCTACGACACCCTGGTGTACGCGCTGGGCGGCGTGGCCGACACCGCGGCGGTGCCGGGCGCCGAGGACCACGCGTACACCCTGGACGGCGCCCAGGACGCCGGAATGCTGGCCGACCGGCTGTCGCGGCTCGGCGGCGGCACGGGCGGCGGCACGGGTGGCGGCACGGTGGCGGTCGTCGGCAGCGGGCTGACCGGCGTCGAGTCGGCGGCGGAGATCGCCGAGCGGCACCCGGAGCTGAACGTCGTGCTGCTGGGCCGCAGCGAACCGGGCGCGGCCATGAATCCGAAGGCCAGGGCGTATCTGCGGTCCGCGCTCGAGCGCCTGGGCGTCGACGTGCGGAGCGGGGCCGAGGTGGTGAAGGTGCTGCCCGGCGCGGTCGAGCTGGCCGGCGGGCAGACCGTGGCGGCCGACGCCGTCCTGTGGACGAGCGGCACGCGGGTGTCGCCGCTGCCGGCCGTCGCCGGGCTGACCGTCGACGCTCATGGCCGCATCGTGACCGACGCCGCCCTGCGTTCGGTGTCCCACCCCGACGTGTACGCCGTGGGCGACGCGGCGGCGATCCGTCAGGGCTACGGCGTCATGCACGGCACCTGCCAGGGCGGCATGCCGACCGGTGTGCACGCCGCGGTGTCGATCGTCCGGACGCTGAAGGGCAAGCGGCCCAAGCCGTTCCGCTTCGGCTACTACCACACGCCGGTCAGCCTGGGCCGGCACGACGCGGTCGTGCAGTTCACCCACCCCGACGACAGCCCCCGGCGGCTGTATCTGACCGGCCGCGTGGCGGTCCGCTATAAGGAGACGGTGACCGCTTCCCCCTGGGCCACGTGGGGCCGCATGAAGAAGATGCCGGCCTCGGGCGCGTTCTGGCCCCGCGGCGGCCGCTTCACCCGGATGCGGGAGGCGTGATGACCCAGCCTCCCGACCTCGACCAGCAGGTGTTCGTTCAGCATCGGAACCTGCTGTTCTCGGTGGCCTACCGCATCCTCGGCACCGCGGCGGACGCCGAGGACGCGGTCCAGGACGCCTGGATCAACTGGGCGGCGGCCGACCGTTCGCGGGTGGCCGACCCGAAGGCGTACCTGACGCGGATCGTGTCGAACGTCGCGCTGGAACGGCTGCGCTCCACCCAGCGCAAGCGTGAGGCCTACGTGGGGCCGTGGCTTCCGGAACCGATCCTCACCAGCGGAGACACCGCCGAGGCCGTCACGGACGCCGAGTCGGTGTCGATGGCGATGCTCGTGGTGCTGGAGACGCTGAGCCCGCTCGAGCGCGCGGTGTTCGTGCTGAAGGAGGTCTTCGGCTTCAGCCACGCCGAGATCGCGGAGGCGGTCGAGCGCTCCGAGGCCGCGGTGCGGCAGGCCGCGCACCGCGCTCGCGAGCACGTGCGGGCCCGGCGGCCGCGCTTCGCCGCCGACCGGTCGCGGCAGCGCGCGGTCACCGAGCGGTTCTTCGCCGCCGCGACCGGCGGTGACGTGAACGCCCTGATGGAGCTGCTGTCCCCGGACGTCACCCTGTGGACCGACGGCGGCGGCAAGGTCCGCCAGGCCCTGCGCCCGGTCGTGGGCGCGGCGACGGTGGCCGCCTGGTTCGCGGCCATCGGCACCGTCGCCTACCAGGGTGTCGAGCCCGCCGACATGACCGCCGAGCTCGCCGAGGTCAACGGCGGGCCGGGCGTCGTCTTCCGCGGCCAGGGTCGCGTGATCGCCACCGTCACCTTCGACTTCGACACCGAGGGCCGGATCACCACTATCCACAACGTCGCCAACCCGGACAAACTCCAGGCGATCGCCGATGGCACCACCCGCAGCCTCGGAACCCGGTGAGCGCCGGCTCAGCGTACGCAGCAGGTGGAGCAGGGGTCGGCGTCCGGCAGCGTCACCCACAGGCAGCACGTGCGGCGGCGGTATCCGTCGCCGTCGGGCACGAGCAGCCCGGCCACGGGCGGCCCGATCTCGTCGAGCAGCCGGGCCGCCTCGGCGTACGACCCGAGCGTGAGCAGCGGATGGGCGAACGCCTCGGCGGTGGACCCCCACAGGGTGCGCTCGCCCACCTTGGTCGCGGCACTGAGGGCTCTGACGAACGGATACTGGCTCTCGAGGAGCGCCTCCCCGATGGCCGCAGCGAGGTCGGGGACGACGACGGTGCCGTCGGCCCCGGCCAGCGGGTCGCCGGGGAGCACGGCCACGGTCACCCGGGACGCCGCCACCGTCACACCGGCCGCGGACGGCCGCAGCAGCGTGTCCTGCAGGCGCATCAGCGGCACCCGGCGGCCGAGAGCCCAGCCGAGGGCCATCGGCATCGTGTGCCAGTAGCCGTAGGTCTTCCACAGCAGCGCCGCCGCCACGTGACGCGGCGCGCTCCAGCGGGCCGCCGTCTCGTCGACCAGCGCGAGCAGCCCCTCGTACGGCTCCCGCACGAGGGAGGCGGCGGGGATCCAGCCGGGGGAGTCGTCGGCGATCAGCCTGGGCAGGACCCCCAGCACGCCGTCCCGCTCGGCCGCGAGGCCTTCCAGATGGTCGGAAAGGGCGTCGAGCAGCACTCGCACTCCTTGTGTCAGCGGTCGTCTCTGGTCAGGAAGCACAGCCGGGCCCGCTTGTCCGGCAGGTCGACCTCGGGCCCGAGGGTGAAGCCGGTACGCAGCATCCGGGCGATCACCTTGTCGTTGCGGGCGTCCGGCTCTGCGACGATCCGGGTGTGGCGCGGGTCGGAGAACGCGTACGCGACGAGCACGGACAGCAGGGCGCCGGTGAAGCCGCGTTCGCCCTCCCCCGCCGCCGGCCCGAGGAGCAGGTGGACCCCGAAGTCGCCCGGCCGGACGTCGTAGCACTCCCCGACCGGGTCGGCCCCGGGCTCGTAGGTCTGGAAGAGCGCCACCGGCAGGTCGTCGCGGTGGACGAGATAGGCGTGGTGGGTGGTGAGACCGTCCAGGTGGTCGTAGGTCTCCAGCACCCGGTCGCGGCTCGCGTCCAGCATGCCCCAGAACCGCGCTCGTTCCTCGGTGACCCAGGAGTGGATAAGGTCGGCGTCGGCCGGCGGGTCCACCGGGACGACGCGGACGGTCCCGAATCCCCCGACCGCCTGCTCCCACACGGCTTCGCGCCGTGCGGAGGCCGTGGTGTGCGCCCCAGTGGTCGGTGGCTCAGTGGTCGGTGGCTCAGTGGTCGGTGGCTCAGTGGTCGGTGGCTCAGTGGTCGGTGGCTCAGTGGTCGGTGGCTCAGTGGTCGGTGGCTCAGTGGTCATGCCGCTCCTCGGTGAGTAGGTCCCAGTCCGTGACCACCGGCACGAGTTCACCGCGCAGCCACAACGGGTGCTGGTCACGCCGATGGGGGTCGCCCGGCACGCCGCTCGCGCCGAACGAGACGATCCACAGGCTCCCGTCGCGCCGGGACAGGTCCCACACGTAGCGCGCGGCGGGCCCCCGGGCGAAGTGGTGGGTGACGCCGGGCACGCTCGACGTGGACAGCACGCAGTCGTGGTCGCCGGGAAGTCCCGCCTCCGCCGGCGCCGCGTCCGGGGCCGCGGGGAACGGCACCGCCCGCCAGGGGTCGAGCCGGTGCAGGTCGCCCCACCGGACGCCGGTCGCCTCGCCGCGCGCGGTCACGTCCTCCAGCGCCGCCCGGGCCAGGTCCGCGAGGGCGGCCCGGTCCAGCCCGGGCAGCCGGTCGGTCGTCAGCAGGTTCTCCAGGGCGTACGCGACGCGGGGAGTGAGCGCGAGCCACGGCCGGAAGACCTCGGGCACCTCCGCGTCCACACCGGCGAGGGCGGCCAGGGCGGAGTGGGCCGCCAGGCGCCGCACCACCTCCGCCCGGACGGCGGCGTACTCCGCCGCGCCGGTGCTGCCGGCGTCCATGCGCCGGTCCCAGCCGAGCAGCCGGTCCCGCAGGCGTGCGGCCTCGACGCCGAGCCCGTCCAGCCCGGCGAGCAGGTCCAGGAGAGGGCCCGCGCCCGGCACCAGCGTGTCGGTGTGGACGGCCGCCATCTCCCCCGCCGACCAGCGCGGCGAGCCGCCGAGCAGGCCGCTGATCCGGGCGGCGCGGTACGGCGCGGCGAACTCGACGCCGAGGGGCGCGGCGAGCCCGCGCTCGTTGGCCATGACCGTGATGCCGGAGACCGCGCGGCGCGGCATCGGGGCATAACGGCCGCTCCATTCGTACCCCGGTTCCCAGGCGGGCACGATCCGCAGCGCGTTGTCCGGGTGGCGCACGGGCACCACACCGGCGACCCGGTGCAGCAGCCCGCCCTCGACGTCCGCCGCGAGCACGACGTTGACGGGCTCGGCCCAGCGGTCGAGCGCCCGGTCGACGTCGGCCACGGTCTTGGCCCGCAGCAGCGCAGGCAGCGCCGCGAACCCCAGGTCGCGGCGCACCCGGGGCGGATACCGCAGGCTCACCGCCTCCCACGCGCTCTCCCGCCCGGACCCGCCGGGCACGACGACCGGGCCGCGCCCGGTCTCGACGACCTCGACCTCGACCGGGCTCTCCCCCGCCACCTCGACGACCTCGACGTGGGCGGCGCACGGACGCCAGCCGTCCGGCCCGAGCGCCTCGACGCGGCCCGCCACGCGCCGGAGCCGTTCCCGGTAGAGGTCCTGGTAGTCGGCCATGGCGTTGGTGATCGCCCAGGCGACCGAGCCGGCGTGCCCGAAGTGGGCGATGCCCGGAACGCCCGGCACGGCCAGCCCCGCCACGTCGAACTCGGGACAGGCCAGGCGGATCTGCTGGTAGAAGCCGGGGTCCTCGATGAACCGGTGGGGATCACCCGCGATCAGGGCCGCGCCGGTGACGGTGCGATCGCCGGGGACGAGCCAGCCGTTGCTGCCCGAGGTGCCCAATCCGTCGGCCGCGAACAGCGCGATCGCGTCGGGACCCAGCCGTCCGGCCACCGCCTCGCGCCACAGCTTCGCCGGGAAGTGCGCGAAGAGGATGTGGTGGGACAGCCAGACCGCCATCGGCGTCCACGGCTCCCACCGGCCCGGCGCGAGCCCCGCGGCGTCGGGGCCAGGCACGTCGGGTCCGGTCGCGTCGGGGCCAGACACGTCGGGGCCGGCCGCCTCGGGTCCTGTCGTCTCCCGCGGTGCCTTTCCCCCCGCGGTGGCGAACTCCGGCGCGCGGCGCGCCCCCTCGGGGAGCCCGGCGTTGACGCCGTCCACGTAGGCGCGGACCCATGCCGCCGTGTCGCCGTCCAGCGCGTGCAGGCAGCGCTCGGCGGTGTCCGCCAGCCGGGCCTGCCGGGCGAAGCGGTCCCAGGGCACGGCGTCCGGCCCGAGGACCGCCGCCGACGTGCCGGTCGCCCGGCGCCGCTCCACCTCGATCTGCCAGGCCCGGTCGAGGGCCGTGACGCGTCCCTGGGCGAAGGCCAGTTCGTACGGATCGTCCGCGCGCAGGTGGGGGATGCCGAAGGCGTCCCGGTACACCCTGCTCATGACACCGGCGCCGGGGTGCTCACGACGCGGCCCTCGCCACGGACCCGGCGCGGCGGCGGGCGGCGGGGACGACCAGCGGAGTGCCGGTCTCGGGGTCGTCGATCACCCGGCAGGGCAGCCGGAAGACCTCCTCGACCAGGGGGGCGGTCATGACCTCTCCGGGCGCGCCGGCGGCCACGACCCGGCCGTCGCGCATCGCGATGAGATGGCTGGCGTAGCGGGCGGCGTGGTTGAGGTCGTGGAGCACCGCCACGAGCGTGCGGCCGCGCTCCTCGTGCAGCCGCGCGCACAGGTCGAGGACCTCGATCTGGTGGGCGATGTCCAGGTAGGTCGTCGGCTCGTCCAGGAGCAGCAGCGGCGTCTCCTGGGCCAGTGCCATCGCGATCCACACGCGCTGGCGCTGCCCTCCGGACAGCTCGTCGACCAGGCGCCCGGCCAGGTCGGCGACCCCGGTGGCCTCCATCGACTCGCGCACCACCCGTTCGTCGTCGGCCGACCACTGGCGCAGCAGCCGCTGGTGGGGATAGCGCCCGCGGCCGACCAGCTCGGCGACCGTGATGCCGTCGGGCGCGACGGACGTCTGGGGCAGCAGGCCGAGGGTCCTGGCGACCTTCCTCGCGGGCAGGGACGTGATGTCACGCCCGTCGAGCAGCACGGTCCCGGCGGCGGGCCGCAGCGTGCGCGCCAGCGCCCGCAGCAGCGTGCTCTTGCCGCAGGCGTTCGGCCCGATGATCACCGTGAAGGACCGGTCGGGGATGACGACGTCGAGGCCTTCGGCGACGACCCTCTTGTCGTAGGAGAGGGTCAGCGCGCTGCCGCTCAGACGCGGCCCGTCCTCGTGCATGCCTGCCGTTGCCTTCCCGTCCACGATGGTCTCGGTCATATCCGTCCCGCCTTCCGCTGGGCGGCGAGCAGCCAGACGAGGTAACCGCCGCCGAGCACCCCCGTCACCACCCCGACCGGCAGCTGGTGGCCGGCGAACAGCCGCTGCGCGGCCAGGTCGGCGCCCGTCAGCAGCGCCGCGCCCGTGCACGTCGCGGCGAGCAGGTTCGGCCCGGGCGTTCCGGTCATCCGCCTGGCCAGGTGCGGGGCGGTGAGCGCGACGAACGACACGGGCCCGGCTGCCGCCGCCGCCAGGGACGTGAGCAGCACGGCCGCCCCCACCAGGACCAGGCGCATGCCCTGCACCCGTACGCCGAGGCCGCGCGCCAGGTCGTCGCCCATCTCGGTGATCGCCAGGGGGCGCGCGCAGCCGAGCAGCACCACCGGCGCCAGCACCGCCATCGCGGCGAGCAGCGGGACGACGTCCTCCCAACCGCGCCCGTCCAGGCTGCCGGTGAGCCACAGCATGGCCCGCGCCGCCTCCATCAGGCGCCCCTGGGTGAGCAGGTACCCGTTGACGCCGGTGAGGATCGCGGTGGCGCCGATGCCCACCAGCACGAGGCGGTGCCCGTGCAGGCCGCCGCGCCAGGCCAGGGCGTAGACGACCACTCCGGTGACGACGCCGCCGACCACCGCGCCGCCCGCGAGCGCCGCGCTGCTCCCGCCCGTGACGACCACGAGGAGCGCCCCGGCCGCCGAGCCCTGGGTGAACCCGAGCAGGTCGGGGCTGCCCAGCGGGTTGCGTACGAGCGACTGGAAGACCGCGCCGGCCAGCGCGAGGGCGGCGCCCACGAGCAGCGCGGTGACCACGCGGGGCAGCCGGAGCCCGTGCACGATGAAGTCCTCGGCCGGGCTGCCGCCGCCCAGCACGGTGCGTACGACGTCGGAAGGGCTCATCGGGTAGTCGCCGCCGCCGATCGCGAGCACGCCGAACACGACCGCGAGCAGCAGGCAGCCGGCTCCCACGGCCACGGCCCTGGGCCGGACGATCACGGGGCCGGCGGTCACCGGCCGAACGACACTCATGACGCCTCCTCGCCCGCCGGCTCGGAGTTTCGCCGTGCCGGAGGCGCGCAGGTGACTCCGCAGCGCAGCACGGCGTGCTCACCGATTCGCTCGCTCATGCCCGGACCTTCCTCCGCACGAAGTACAGGAACAGCGGGCCGCCCAGCACCGCCGTGACGATGCCCGCCTGCAGCTCGCCGGGCCGGGCCACCAGCCGCCCGAGTACGTCGGCGCCGAGCAGCAGCACGGGCGCGAGCAGCGCGCAGCAGGGGAGCATCCAGCGCTGGTCCGGGCCGGTCAGCGCCCGGACGAGGTGCGGCACCATGAGCCCGACGAACACGATCGGCCCGCAGGCCGCCGTCGCCGCCCCGCACAGCAGCGTCACCGCGACGATGGCCCCCGCGCGGACCCGGGCGGGGTGCGCGCCGAGCGAGCGCGCCGAGTCGTCGCCGAGCGCGAGCGCGTTGAGCGGCCGGGCCAGGGCCATGGCCGGCAGCAGCCCCGCCGCGATGAACGGCGCCATCATGGCCGCGGTGCCGCCCTGCGCGCTGGCGAGGGAACCGACGGTCCAGAAGCGCATGGTCTCCAGCGAGGCGGAGTCGAGCAGCATGGTCCCGTTCACGTACGAGTAGAGCGCCGCGTTGACGGCGGCTCCCGCGAGCGCCAGCCGGGCCGGGGTGGCCGTGCGTCCGCCGCCCACCGCGTAGACCAGCACCGACACGGCCGCCGCGCCGGCCAGGGCGAACCAGACGCGGCCCTGGAACGACGCCACGCCGAGCAGTCCCGCGGCGGTGGCCACCGCGGCCGAGGCGCCCGCGTTGATCCCCAGCAGCCCGGGGTCGGCCAGCGGATTGCGGGTCAGCGCCTGCATGACGCCGCCCGCGACCCCCAGCGCGGCGCCGGCGAGCAGCCCGAGGAGGGTGCGCGGCAGCCGCATCTGGTGGACGACCGTGTAGGCGGCCGAGTCGGCGTCCACGAGCCCGTGCCAGACCTCCACCGGCGACAGTTGCCGGGCGCCGAGCCCGAGGCTGAGCACGAGGACGGCGGCCAGCGCGATCGCCGAGCCCAGCAGCGCCGCCGCGCGCCGGCCGTTTTCCGCGCGTTTTCCGGGCGCCCGCGCAGGCCTGCTGATCTGCGAGGACTCTGTGACGACCACGACCTGCTCCGGTGGGGGGCCGGGGACGAATTTCATCGCCCCTCTGGACAAGAACTTAGGTAAGGGTAACCTAACTAGCGATCAACCCCAAGGGGCGGCGTCGGCAGAACCCGTGCCCCACGAGAGAAAGACGAACCGTGCGAAACCTGAACATCACCATGCCCCGCCGCGGTCTCCTTGCGGCGGGCGGAGCCGCCGTCCTCACGCTGGCGCTCGCCGCCTGCGGGTCGAGCGACCCGGCGCCCTCCGCCGAGGGGCAGGGCGCGACGGCGGGTCGGAGCGCGGCGTCGTGGTCCTTCACCGACGACAGGAAGGAGGCGGTCACGGCCGCGGCCGTCCCGTCGCGGGTCGTGGCGTTCACCGGTGCGGCGGCGGCGCTCGCCGACTACGGGGTGCAGGACAAGATCGTCGGCGTGTTCGGTGAGACGAAGCGCGCCGACGGCTCGCCCGACCCGCAGGCCGGCGACCTCGACGTGAACAAGGTGACGATCCTCGGCAACGTCTGGGGCGAGTTCAACATCGAGAAGTACGCCGGGCTGCGCCCCGAGCTTCTCGTCACGCACATGTACGACCCCGGCGCCCTGTGGTACGTCCCGGACGAGAGCAAGGAAAAGATCGTCCAGCTCGCCCCGGCCGTCGCCGTCAGCGCCGCCCGTGTCCCGATGACCCAGCCGATCGAGCGCTACGCCGCGCTGGCCGAGTCGCTCGGGGCGGACCTGAAGGCCCCGAAGGTCGCCGACGCCAAGGCCAGGTTCGAGGCCGCCGCCGAGAGCGTGCGCAAGGCGGTCGCGGACAACCCCGGGATCAAGGTCCTGGCCGCTTCCGGCAGCCCCGACGTGCTGTACGTGTCCAACCCGCAGGTCAACACCGACCTCATGTACTTCGCCCAGCTCGGGGTCGAGATCGTCCAGCCGGAAAAGCCCGGCGAGGGCGGCTACTACGAGAACCTGAGCTGGGAGAACGCCGACAAGTACGACGCCGACCTGATCCTGCTCGACAACCGGAGCACCGCGCTGCAGCCCAAGGACCTGACGTCCAAGCCGGCCTGGGTCAAGCTGCCGGCCGTGAAGGCCGGCCAGGTCGTCGGATGGGACCCCGTGCCGCGCTTCTCGTACGCCGGAGCCGCCCCGATCCTGGAGAACCTGGCGACGGCGATCCGCGACGCCAAGAAGCTCGGCTGACCACACGCCGGAGAAACCACCCGGGGACACGTGCCGACTCTCACAAGTTAGGTTTGCCTAACCTAACTTTCACGGTAAGGATGACAATGACCTACCCCCATGCCGGGGCCGCGCGGGCGTACCTGTTCAACGACCGCACGGTGGAGGGATACCGGCGGGCGATGGCCGCCGGGACCGAGCGCGTGGCGGAGCGGATCCGGCGCGCCGACCGGCCGTTCAGCGGCGTGTCCCCCGAACGGCTCGCGCCGCGGATCGCCGCGATCGACCTCGAACGGCCGCTGCGCGACCAGGCGGCCGTCCTCGACGAGCTCGAACGGGTCTACCTGCGCGACGCCGTCTACTTCCACCACCCCCGCTACCTGGCGCACCTCAACTGTCCCGTGGTGATCCCCGCGCTGCTGGGCGAGGCGGTCCTGTCGGCGGTGAACTCCTCGCTCGACACGTGGGACCAGAGCGCGGGCGGCACGCTCATCGAGCGCCGCCTCATCGAGTGGACGGCCGGCCGGATCGGCTTCGGCCCCGCCGCCGACGGTGTCTTCACCGGCGGCGGCACCCAGTCGAACCTCCACGCCCTGCTGCTCGCCCGCGAGGAGGCCCGTACGGCCGCCTCGCCGGCGCGCCTGCGCCTGATCACCTCCGAGGCCGGGCACTTCAGCGTCCGCAAGGCGGCGAACCTGCTCGGCCTCGGCCCGGACGCGGTCGTGACCGTGGAGACCGACGCGCGGCGGCGGATGCGGCCGGCCGCGCTCGCCCGCGAGCTCGACCGCTGCCGCCGCGCCGGGCTGGTGGTCATGGCCGTGGTGGCCACCGCGGGCACCACCGACTTCGGCTCGATCGACCCCCTGCCCGAGATCGCCGATCTGTGTGAATCCGCCGGGGCGTGGCTGCACGTGGACGCGGCCTACGGCTGCGGGCTGCTGGTCTCCCGCAGACGGCGGCACCTGCTCGACGGGATCGAGCGGGCCGACTCGGTCACCGTCGACTTCCACAAGTCCTTCTTCCAGCCGGTCAGCTCCAGCGCCGTGCTGGTGCGCGATGGCGCGGTCCTGCGCCACACGGCCCACCACGCCGACTACCTCAACCCCCTGCGGATGGCCGAGCGGGGCATCCCCAACCAGGTGGACAAGAGCCTGCAGACCACCCGCCGCTTCGACGCGCTCAAGCTCTGGCTGACGCTGCGGACGATGGGCCCGGACGCGGTCGGCGAGCTGTTCGACGAGGTCGTCGACCGCGCGGCCGAGGCGCACGCCCTGATCACGGCGGACCCGCGGTTCGAGGTCGTCACGCGGTCGCAGCTGAGCACGCTGGTCTTCCGCTACCTGCCGCCGGAAGGTCCCGGCCGCGAACTCGCCGACGACGCCAACCTGTACGCCCGCGAGGCGCTGGCCGCCTCCGGCGCGGCCGTCGTCGCCGGCACCACGGTCGACGGCCGCCACTACCTGAAGTTCACCCTGCTGAACCCCGAGACCACGCTGGACGACATCGCGCACGTCCTCGACCTCCTCGCGGGGCACGCCCGGCGCTACGTGGACGAGCTCGCCCCGCCCGCCGACCATCCGGGAGTCACGCATGTCCACGCATGACTTCGTCGCGATCGGGCTGGGGCCGTTCAACCTGGGCCTGGCCTGCCTGACCGAGCCCATCGCCGAGCTCGACGGCGTGTTCCTGGAGGCGCGGCCCGGCTTCGCCTGGCACCCCGGGATGATGCTCGACTCCGTGACGCTGCAGACGCCGTTCATCGCCGACCTCGTCACGCTGGCCGACCCGACCTCGCCGTACTCCTTCCTGAACTACCTGAAGGAGACCGGCAGGCTCTACCCCTTCTACATCCGCGAGAGCTTCTACCAGCTCCGGGCCGAGTACGACGCGTACTGCCGCTGGGCCGCCGGGCGGCTGGGCAATGTCCGCTTCGGCCACCGCGTGACCTCGGTGACGTACGACGAGACCGACGGGCACTACGTCGTGCGCGCGGTGACGGAGAACGGCGAGGAGACCGAGCACCGTGAGACCGAGCACCGTGAGACAGAGCACCGTGAGACCGAGCACCGTGAGACAGAGCACAGGGCCCGGCACCTCGTGCTCGGCACCGGCACCCCGCCGCACGTGCCGGAAGCCTGCCGCGGCCTCGGCGGCGACCTCGTGCACAACAGCGGATACCTGGACGCCAAGGCCGCGCTTCAGGCGAAGGAGAGCATCACGGTCGTCGGCAGCGGGCAGAGCGCCGCCGAGATCTACCGCGACCTGCTGGCCGACGTCGACACGCGCGGCTACCGGCTGAACTGGGTGACCAGGTCCCCGCGGTTCTTCCCGCTGGAATACACCAAGCTGACCCTGGAGATGACGTCCCCGGAATACGTGGACTACTTCCACGCGCTGCCCGAGGACACCCGCTACCGCCTCGAAGCCGAGCAGAAGTGCCTCTACAAGGGCATCGACGCGACGCTGATCAACGACATCTTCGACCTGCTCTACGCCAAGACCGTCGGCGGCCCGATCCCCACCCGGCTGCTGACCTGCACCGAGCTGCGCGAGGCGGCCTACGACGCCGGCCGGGGCGAGTACACGCTCGGGCTGCGCCACGTGGAGCAGGAGCGCGACTACACGCTCGTCACCCAGGGACTCGTGCTGGCCACCGGCTACCGCTACGAGCCTCCCGCCTTCCTGGAGCCCGTACGCGACCGGATCCGGTGGGACCGCCACGGCCGGTTCGACGTGGCGAGGAACTACAGCATCGACGTCACCGGCCGGGGGATCTTCCTGCAGAACGGCGCCGCCCACGCCCACAGCGTCACCTCCCCCGACCTCGGCATGGGCCCGTACCGCAACTCGTGGATCATCAGTCAGATCCTGGGGCGCGAGTACTACCCCATCGAGAAGGCCGTCGCCTTCCAGGAGTTCGGCGCGCCCGAGGGCGTGGTCGCATGAGCGCGCTCCTGTTCCGCCGCCACGATGAGCGGGTCGGCGAGCTCGCCGTACGCCGCCTCGACCCGGAGGCCGACGCGCCGACGGTGCACGCCTGGGTGACCCATCCCAAGGCGGTGTTCTGGATGATGCGGGACGCCACCGTCGCCGACGTGGCCAAGGAGTATCGCGAGATCGTCGGTCACCCGCACCGCGACGCGTTCCTCGGGCTGGTGAACGGGCGCCCGGCGTTCCTGGCCGAAAGCTACGACCCCGCCCGGGTCGAGCTGGCGGGGCTCTACGAGGCCCGGGACGGCGACGTCGGCATGCACTTCCTGTGCGCGCCGGCCGGCACCCCGGTGCACGGTTTCACCCGGGCCGTGATCACGACGGTCATGGAGTTCCTGTTCGCCGATCCCGCGACCCGGCGGGTCGTGGTCGAGCCCGACGTGCGCAACACGGCGGTCCACGCGCTCAACGCGGCCGTCGGCTTCGAGGTCGCCGGCATGGTCGCCAAGCCGGAGAAGGACGCCCTGCTGAGTTTCTGCACCCGCGAGCGGTTCCTGGCGGCGACGTTCCTCGCGGCGCCCGGGGAGGCGACGGCGTGAACCCCATCGAGGCGGTCTCCCACCTCACTCCGGAGCTGTGGGAGAAGGCCAACCGGCGGCTGGTGCGCAAGGCGCTCGCCGAGTTCGCCCACGAGCGGCTGCTCACTCCGCGTCCGCTCGGCGACGGCCGGTGGGCGGTGCGCGACGATTCCGGCAGGGTGGAGTACCGCTTCACCGCGACGGTGATGTCCCTCGACCACTGGCACATCGGCGAGGTCACCCGTCACCGGGCCTCGGGCGAGGTCCTGCCGCTCGACGCGCTGGAGTTCGTCACCGAGATGCGCGGCGCGCTCGGGCTCAGCGACGAGATCCTGCCGGTCTACCTGGAGGAGATCACCTCGACGCTGGCGAGCCTCGCGTACAAGCTGAGCCGCCGGCCGGCCGGCGCGGCCGAGCTGGCCAAGGCCGGTTTCCAGGAGATCGAGGCCGCCATGACCGAGGGCCACCCGTGTTTCGTGGCCAACAGCGGCCGGATCGGCTACGGGATCGACGACCATCACCGGTACGCTCCCGAGGCCGCCGCGCCCGTACGGCTGATCTGGCTGGCCGCCCACCGCGACCACACGACGTTCACCTGCTCGCGCGACATCGACTACGAACGGCTGATGCGCGCGGAACTCGGCGATGAGGTCCTGGCCCGCTTCGCGGGCACGCTCGCCGGTCTCGGGCTCGACATGGCCGACTACCTGCTCGTGCCGGTGCATCCCTGGCAGTGGTGGAACAGGATCTCGGTGACGTTCGCGGCGGAGGTCGCCGAGCGACGGCTGGTCTGCCTGGGGCCCGGCGACGACGAGCACCTCGCCCAGCAGTCGGTCCGCACGTTCTTCAACGCGAGCGCGCCGTCCAGGCACTACGTCAAGACGGCGCTGTCGGTGCTGAACATGGGTTTCATGCGGGGCCTGTCCGCGGCGTACATGGAGGGCACCCCGGCGATCAACGACTGGCTCGCCGGCCTGATCGCGGCCGACGAGGTCCTCCGCGCGACCCGGCTGACGATCATCCGCGAGCGGGCCGCCGTCGGCTACCGCAACCCGCGCTACGAGGCGGCCACCGACCGCCACTCGCCGTACCGCAAGATGCTGGCGGCGCTGTGGCGGGAGAGCCCGGTCGCGGGGCTGGAGCCGGGCCGGCGCCTGGCCACCATGGCCTCCCTGCTCCACACCGACGAGGAGGGACGGTCGTTCGCGGCGGCCCTGATCGAGCAGTCGGGCCTCGCCCCCGAGGTGTGGCTGCGACGCTACCTCGACGCCTACCTCGTCCCGCTGCTGCACGCCTTCTACGCCTACGACCTGGCGTTCATGCCGCACGGCGAGAACGTCATCCTGGTCCTGGACGGCGGCGCGGTGGAGCGGGTGATCTTCAAGGACATCGCCGAGGAGATCGTGGTGATGGACCCGGACGCCGACCTGCCGCCCGAGGTCCGGCGGATCCGCGCCGAGGTGCCCGAGGAACAGCGACTCCTGTCGATCTTCACCGACGTGTTCGACTGCTTCCTGCGCTTCCTCAACGCCGTGCTGGCCACGGGCGGGGTGCTGGACGAGGAGGCCTTCTGGCGGACCGTCGCCGAGTGCGCGACGGCCTACCAGCGGTCGGTCCCGCACCTCGCGGAGCGGTTCCGGCGCCACGACCTGTTCGCCGAGACGCATCCCCTGTCGTGCCTCAACCGCCTGCAACTGCGGAACAACCGGCAGATGGTGGACCTGGCCGACCCGTCGGCCGCGCTGCAGACGGCCGGCGACCTGGTCAACCCCATCGCCCGCTTCGCTCCGGTTCGTTGTGAGGGCGGAGGCGCTACGCCGGTGCGTACGTGAGGCAGTCGGCCTCGTCCTGGGAGTAGCCGATGTCGATGCCGGGCGCCTGACATTCCAGCTGCACGTTGTGCCGGCAGTCGGACATCTTGCAGGCGCCCACCCGGCCCACCGTCCCCTGGTCGCCTCCCGGCGCGGGCGCGGTGAAGAACGTGTCGCAGTGCGCGTGGGACGCGTCCCCGACCGTGATGGCGGTGGCGTGGCACATGCGGTCGCGGTTGTACGCGCACGAGGTGGCCTCGCAACGGTTGACGACGGGCATTTCCATGAGTGGCTGTTCCCCCCTGACGATCGTGGCTTTCGTCCTGGCTCATACCGTCGGTGACCAGGGCGCTAAGCCCCAGGGCGGATCTAGGGTCGGCAAGGAGGCGCCCGGGCGGAACCTAAACTGGGTGCTCCGACGGCAGGGGCGGGAAGGAGGAGCCCATGAGCGGCCGTGCTTCCCACGACCGGACCGCGGGGACGGGTCCCGCCGATCCGGACGCGGACCCCCGCGACGAGCGCGCCCACTCCGGGCCCGGCGTGTTCCGTCCGCAGGCGGCTCCCGCCCGCCACCGGACCTGGGACGTCCTCGCGGTGATCGCACTCGGCGGCGGGATCGGCAGCGTGGCCAGGTATCTGGTCGGCCTGGCGTTCCCCGTGCCGCCCACCGGGTTCCCCTGGGGGACGTTCGCCGCCAACGTCACCGGCTGCCTCGCGCTCGGGGCCCTCATGGTCTTCGTCCTGGACGTCTGGCCGCCGCGCCGCTACGTCCGTCCGTTCCTCGGGGTCGGCTTCTGCGGCGGATACACGACGTTCTCCACCTTCGCCGTGGAGATCGTGGACAGGTGGTCGCGCGGCGCGTGGCCCACGGCCGCCGTGTACGCCGTGAGCAGCCTGGCCGCCGGGCCGGCCGCCGTCTGGTGCGGCATCGTCCTCGCCCGTGCCCTGGCGGGCCTGCCCGTACGGCGGCGCGGCAAGGGGGACGACGTATGAGACTCCACGGCCCGGCGCAGCGACTGACGATCTTGATAGGGGAGGGCGACCAGTATCGGCACCGGCCTCTGTACACCGAGATCGTGCACCGGGCGCACGCGATGGGCCTGGCCGGAGCGAGCGTCTTCCGGGGCGTCGAGGGCTTCGGCGCCTCCTCGCGCATCCATACGAGCCGCCTGCTGTCGCTCGGCGAGGACCTGCCCGTCGCCGTCGTCATCGTGGACGTCCCTGAGCGGATCAGCGCGTTCCTGGCCGAGCTGGACGAGCTGGTGACCGAGGGCCTGGTGATCGTCGATCCCGTGGAGGTCTACCGCTACGTGGGGCGTGCCGACCGGTGATCCTCCTTCTGGTGTTCCTCGGCGGCGTGGTCGGCGCGCCCGCCCGTTACCTGGCCGACCGGCTGGTCCAGCGGTTGCACGACAGCGTGTTCCCCTGGGGCACGCTGTCGGTCAACCTGGCCGGGTCGCTCGTGCTCGGGGTGCTGATCGGCGCACGGGACGGCGTCGGGCTGTCCGCCGACGCGGTCACCCTGCTCGGCACCGGCTTCTGCGGCGCGCTCACGACGTTCAGCACGTTCGGTTTCGAGACCGTACGCCTGTTGGAGGAGGGCTCGGTCCTGGAGGCCTCTCTCAACGCGCTCGGCAGCCTGGTCCTCGGCGTTCTCGCCGCCGCCGCCGGATTCGCGCTGGCCGCCCTCCTCCTGTGAGACGCCCGCCGGATCAGTGGTGCCCGTGCCCGTGGCCGTCGTGCTTCTGGGTCCAGGGGCCGGTGATCGCGAAGACGTAGCCGGGGCTCTGGATGTTGGCGAACAGGATGCGGCCGTCCTCGCTGAACGTCGGGCCGGTGAACTCGCTGTCGTTGAGCTCGTTGCGGGCCATCGGGTAGGGGGCGCCCTTGTCGGTGACGCCGACCAGGTGCGACAGGCCCTCGCCGTCCTCGGCCAGGATGACGCCGCCGTACGGCGAGACGGTGATGTTGTCCGGCCCGTCGTAGTTCGTGTCCTGCTCCGGGTCGGGGTTGACGCCGAAGATGGTCTTCAGCGTGACGGTCTCCGACTCGGGGTCGTAGAACCAGACCTGGCCGTCGTGCTCGTTGACGCTGCCGTCGTCGTGCCGCGCGAAGCTGGCGACGAAGTACGCGCCGCCGTCGCCCCACCAGGCGCCCTCCAGCTTGCGGCTGCGGGTGACCTGGTCGTCGGCGAACTGCTTGCGCACCGAGGTGGTCTTGGCGTCCCGGTCCGGCACGTCGACCCACTCGACCTTGTAGCGGGTGCCCGGCTGGGTCGCCTCGGACAGGTCGGCGATGTGCCTGTTGCCCTTGCGGCACCGCATGGCCTGCAGCTTCCCGGCCGTGTCGCCGCCCGGGCCGAGGGCCAGTGCGCGCAGGGCCCCCTTGCGGCCGCGGAAGCCGTGGGGCGGGGTCCAGCGGAAGTACAGGCCGTTGGGGCCGCCCGCGTCCTCGGTCAGGTAGATCTCCGAGTTGCGCGGGTTCACCGCGACGGCCTCGTGGGAGTAGCGGCCGAGGAACTTCAGCGGCACCGGGTCCCTGTTGGCCTCGCGGTCGAACGGGTCGACCTCGAAGACGTAGCCGTGGTCCTTCTGGAACGCGCCGCCGGCCCGCTGCTCGGTCTCCTCGCAGGTCAGCCAGGTGTTCCACGGCGTGATGCCGCCCGCGCAGTTGTTGTGGGTGCCGGCCACGCTGACGTATTCGCGGACCCGGTCGCCGTTCCTGTCGACCTCGATGGTCGTCGTGCCGCCCTTCGCGCCCGGGTCGTAGGTCAGGCCGGGCAGGGGCGGCACGCCGTAGGGCTCGTTGCCGCCGATCTCGTGGTTGTTCACCAGCACCCAGCCGTCCCGGCCGCGGAAGCAGCCGGTGCCGTCGGCGTCGCTGGGGGTCGGCTCACCCGACTCCAGCACGGTCTTGCCGGCCTGGGCGACGATCTTGTAGGAGAAGCCCTTCGGCAGGGCGAGCAGACCGGCGGGGTCGGCGACGAGCGGGCCGTACCCGGTCGTCTTGCCGATCCCCGCCTGGGCGGCCTGGGCGGCGGCGGGACCGGCGATCGCCTCGATGCTGCCGGCGATGGCGATGCCGAGACCACCGGCGGCGGCCGAGCGGATGAGATCGCGGCGGGAGAGGGAGGAACTCACAGACGTACCTTTCGGTGCATTCGGCAGGCCATGTGATCCCATTCCTCCGGCCTGAACCCCTCCTTCCGTGAAACGGACGCGGGGGTTAACACGTCGCGACGATCTCAGGAAGGCCCATCCCGCCCGGGCGTCACTTGGCCAGGAAGGCGATGAGCGCGTCGGTGACCTCCTGGGCGTGGGTCCACAGCAGGCCGTGCGGCGCGCCCTCGATCTCGACGTACTCGGCCTGGGGAAGCGCCCGGTGGAAGGGGCGGCCGGTGGACTCGATGGGCAGGATGCGGTCGGCGGTGCCGTGCACGATCAGCGTGGGGACGTCGATCTTGGGGATGTCGGCCCGGAAGTCCGTGAGCCAGGTGGGGACGACGGCGGACGAGGCGTACCACGAGGCGCCGGCCGCGGTGTTCCAGTTGGCCCGGACGACCTCCTCGCTGAGGCGCGTGCCGAGGTTCTCGTCGGTGTTGTAGAAGGCGTTGTAGAACTCGGTGAAATAGGCGTAGCGGTCCTTGGCGACGGCGGCGGAGATGCCCTCGAACACGCTGCCGTCGACGCCCTCGGGATTGTCCTCCGTCTTGAGCAGGAACGGCTCCAGGGAGGCAAGGAACGCGGCCTTGGCCACCCGCGCCGAGCCGTACGTGCCGAGGTAGCGGCCGACCTCGCCGGTGCCCATCGAGAAGCCGACGAGGATCACGTCGCGCAGGTCGAGGGTCTCCAGGAGGGTGTTCAGGTCGGCGGCGAAGGTGTCGTAGTCGTAGCCGACGGTGGGCTGGCTCGACCGGCCGAAGCCGCGGCGGTCGTAGGTGATGACGCGGTAGCCGGCGCCGAGCAGGGCGGGAATCTGCTTCTCCCACGAGTGGCCGTCGAGGGGGTAGCCGTGGATGAGCACGACCGGCTGCCCGCTGCCGTGGTCCTCGTAGTACAGGTCGATGTCGGTGCTGTTCTCCTGGCCGACCGTGATGTACGCCATGGCGCGCTCCTTCTGTTCTCCGCTGCGGTTCCGCAACCGGTTTCTTGGTACGCGCTAGACACTAGCCGACAATTAAGTTGTGCGCAATGTAATCGGGTGCGCGGCAGAGCGGGCGATGGAAGGAGAGGGTCAGCCCCGCCGGTTCGCGTACGCCGTGACGTTCTCGGTCAGGCGGCGCAGTGTGGCGAGCGTGCGGGTGAACTCCTCGGGTTCGAGCGCCATCGCGTCGCCGACCGAGGCGAAGATGCCGTCGCTGCGCTCCCGCAGCCCGGCGCCCTGCTCGGTCAGCGTGATCTGCACCGTGCGCTCGTCGTCGGCGCGGCGCTCCCGGCGCAGCAGGCCGTTCGCCTCCAGGCGCTTGAGCAGCGGCGTCATCGTGCCGTAGTCGAGGTGCAGCGCGGCGCCGAGTTCCTTGACCGTGACCCCCTCCGCGGGGCCGTCCCACAGGACCAGCAGAACCAGGAACTGCGGATAGGTGAGGCCCACCTCGTCGAGCAGGGGCCGGTAGAGGCCGGTGACGGCGCGGGAGGCCGCGTAGAGCGCGAAGCACATCTTGTCGTCGAGGACGCCGGGGGCCCGCTGCTCGCTCTGGGTGCTCGTCATCCTTTCACTGTAGGAGCACGGCCCGCCATCTGCACGCGGGCGGTCCAATCGCCCGCGAGGTTTCGAGAATGGCGTGACCCGGCGCGGGCCGGGTCACGCCCGGCCCGTCAGCGGCACGCGCGCACCACACGGGGGGCGCCGCAGCCCAGGGTCCCCGCGCCCCCGCCCACCTGCGCGTCCAGGCCGAGGTCCACATCCAGGTCCACGGCGAGACCGAGGCCGAGGCCGAGGTTGAGGCCGGCGTCGACGTCGAGGGCGGTCGTGGGCTCGGCGGCGGCCTGCGGCGCGTCACAACCGCACCCGGCGTACGCGGGGGCGGTGGCGAGCAGGCCCGCGCAGGTCAGGGCGGCCAGGGACAGAAGGCGAATAGGGCGGCGCATGAAGATTCCTCATCTCGGATGTCACTAATCGTGTTCGATCGTCACTCTTCGTATCCGAACATCGGTTGTGACAAACCCAGAGCGCTCCCGGCGGAGCACCAAGAGCCGGAGTGGACAGGCCATTGCCTGCGGGGACGCCCGGACGTACCGTCGATGTCGTGGCCGTCATCCACAGGGAACGTGTCGCGTGGGAGAGCGCGAGAGTGTTCGTCGCGGCCGCGACGGACGACGCCTACTGGTGGCTCGGTGAGACGCTCGGCCGCCATCTCGGGCAGACGTACGAGCTCGATCTGAAGCGCACCCGGCTGCGCCTGCGACGGGACGACGCTCCGCGGGCCGGCCGGGCGCACGAGGACGCGCTGTCCGCCGAGGTCGCCGCCTGGCGGGCCCGGATCGAGGACGTCCTTACGGAGCACCCGGAGATCGCGCCGGTCCTGCGGCAGGTGACCGAGGAGACCCGCGACCGCCTGCGTCGTTGAGGACCGTGTCATGACGACCGCGGCCGGGTCGTCCACAGGCTGTGGACGACCCGGCCGTGAAACCTCTCAGCGGAAGCGCCGCAGGCGCAGGCTGTTGCTGACGACGAAGACGCTGGAGAACGCCATGGCCGCCCCGGCGATCATCGGGTTCAGCAGCCCGGCGGCGGCCAGCGGCAGGGCCGCGACGTTGTAGGCGAAGGCCCAGAACAGGTTGCCCTTGATCGTGCGCAGCGTGCGCCGCGACAGCCGGATCGCGTCGGCCGCCACCCGCAGGTCGCCCCTGACCAGGGTCAGGTCGGCGGCCTCGATGGCCACGTCGGTGCCCGTGCCCATGGCGAGGCCGAGGTCGGCCTGGGCGAGCGCGGCGGCGTCGTTGACCCCGTCGCCGACCATGGCGACGGTCCTGCCCTCGGCCTGCAGCCGCTTCACCACGTCGACCTTGTCGGCGGGCAGCACCTCGGCGATCACCTCGTCGATGCCCACCTCCGCCGCGACCGTACGCGCGACCCGCTCGTTGTCGCCGGTCAGCAGCACCGGGGTGAGCCCGAGCGCGCGCAGGTCGCGGATCGCCTCGGCACTGGTGGCCTTGACGGTGTCGGCCACCACCAGCACGGCGCGGGCCCTGCCGTCCCACCCGACCGCCACCGCCGTACGGCCGGCGGCCTGCGCCTGGTCCAGCGCCCGCGCGAGGTCGGCGGGCAGGTGCTGGGACCACTCGGCCAGCAGCGCGGGTCGTCCCACCAGCACGGCGTGGCCGTCCACGATGCCCTGGACGCCGAGGCCCTCGACGTTGGCGAAGTCCTCCGGCTCCGGCAGTGCCCCCACCCGCTCGGCGGCCCTCCGCGCGATCGCCTGCGCGATCGGGTGCTCGGAGGCGTGCTCCAGTGCCCCGGCCAGCCGCAGCACCTCCTCGGGGTCCTGCCCCTCGGCGGCCACGACGTCGACGAGCGTCATCTTCCCCTCGGTGACGGTGCCGGTCTTGTCGAGCACGACCGTGTCGATCGCGCGGGTCGACTCCAGCACCTCGGGGCCCTTGATCAGGATGCCGAGCTGGGCGCCGCGGCCGGTGCCGACCAGCAGCGCGGTCGGCGTGGCCAGGCCCAGCGCGCAGGGGCAGGCGATGATCAGCACCGCCACCGCGGCGGTGAAGGCCGCCTGGGCGCCCTCGCCCGTGCCGAGCCAGTAGCCGAGCGTGGCGACCGACAGCGCGATGACGATCGGCACGAAGATCCCGGAGATGCGGTCGGCCAGGCGCTGCACCTCGGCCTTGCCGGTCTGGGCCTCCTCGACCAGCCGCGCCATCTGCGCGAGCTGGGTGTCGGACCCGACCCGGGTGGCCCGCACGACCAGCCGGCCGCCCGCGTTCACCGTCGCGCCGGTCACCGCGTCACCGGCCCGCACCTCCACCGGCACCGACTCGCCGGTGAGCATCGAGGCGTCGACCGCCGAGGTCCCCTCCTCGATCACACCGTCGGTCGCGATCTTCTCTCCCGGCCGTACGACGAAGCGGTCGCCCACCGCGAGCTCGCCGACCGGGACGCGCACCTCCCCGCCGTCGCGCAGGACGGCGACGTCCTTGGCGCCGAGTTCGAGCAGCGCCCGCAGGGCCGCGCCCGCGCGCCGCTTGGAGCGGGCCTCGAAATAGCGCCCGGCCAGGATGAACGCCGTGACCCCGGCCGCGGCCTCCAGGTAGATGTCCCCGGAGCCGTCACTGCGCTCGATCGTGAACGCGAACGGGTGGGTCATGCCTGGGGTGCCCGCCTCGCCCAGGAACAGTGCCCACAGCGACCAGCCCAGCGCCGCGATCGTGCCCAGCGACACGAGGGTGTCCATCGTGGCCGTGCCGTGGCGCAGGTTGGTCCAGGCCGCCCGGTGGAACGGCAGGCCGCCGTACACGACGACCGGGGCCGCGAGCGTGAGCGACAGCCACTGCCAGTACGTGAACTGCAGGGCGGGGATCATCGCCAGCGCGATCACCGGGACGGCGAGCACGACGGAGACGAGCAGCCGGGTGCGCAGGGAGGCGAGCTCGTCCGGCGGTTCCCCGGGCGCCTGCTCCGGCTTCGGGGGCTCGGGCAGCCTGGCCGTGTATCCGGCCTTCTCCACCTCCGCCACCAGGGCCTGCGGGTCCAGGTCCACGGGGAAGGTCACCTTGGCCTTCTCCGTGGCGTAGTTGACCGTCGCGGTCACGCCGTCCAGCTTGTTGAGCTTGCGCTCGATCCTGTTGGCGCACGACGCGCAGGTCATGCCGCCTATCGAAAGCTCGACCGCGCCGGTCGGCCGGTCACCGGTTGTCTCCGGCATCACCACTCCTTTCTCGCGTCGTGCCCTCAACGGCTGTGCCCGGCCGCTTCCGCGTGAACCGTGAAGGCGGCCGTGCGGATGGTTCCCCCGTGCTTGAAGTCGAGGAACAGGCGGTAGTCGCCGCCGCTCGGCGCCGACGCGGCGAAGGTCACCCCGGCCGCCGCGGCTGGGCCCTCCTCCGGGTGCACGTGCAGGTAGGCCAGGTCGCCCGCGCGGATCGCGACGAGGTGGCCGTAGGCGCCCAGGTAGGGTTCGAGGTCGCCGACCGGCTCGCCGTCCTTGCTCACCGTGAACACGAGCTTACTCACCCGGCCGGGGGCGAGGTCGCCCGCCAGCGTGACCGTGTATCCGTCCACCCGCGCCGTACGATCCGGCGTCGGCAGCGGCCGGGGGTCGTAGGCGCCCGGGACGTTCAGATCGGCGCCGAGCGTCAGGTCCGGCCCGCCCTCGGGGGCGAAGTCGGCGTACGCGCGGTAGGACCCGGCGGCAGGCAGGGTGAGCCGGACGGTCCAGACCCCGTCGCCGGCCTCCTCCGGGTGCAGGTGCCAGAAGCCGCCGAGGTCCCGGGAGACCACGATGAAGTGCAGCTTCTTGTCGTGCTTCACCTGGTAACGCGTCACCGTCGCGCCATCGGGCCCGGTGACGGTGAAGCGGAACTCGGCGGCCTTCCCCGGCGTGAGCGTCGTGGTCAGCGGGACCAGCGTGTAGCCGTCCTGTGAGATCTGCAGACCCGCCGGCACCGCGGTGGCGGCGCCCCCGCCGCCCCCGGCGTCGTCCGCGTGGTCGGCGTGGTCGGTGCCCGTTTGCGCGTGACCGGCCGCGGGCTCCGGGTGAGCGTGGACGGGCCGCGGCTGCGCGCGCGGGGGCTCGCCGGCGCCGAGCGCGGTCCCCGCGCCCAGGGCCGCCAGGAAGATCACGCCGAGGCCCGCGGCGTACGCGCCGAGCCGGGCCGGGGTGTTCACGAGACACCCGCCACGTCGTATCCGGCCTCGCGGACGGCCGCCACGATGGCCGCGTCGTCGGCCCCGCCGTCGGTCTCGACCGTCAGCAGCCCGGAAGCGAGGTCCACCGTGACGTCGGTGACGCCGGCGACGGCGCCGACCTCCTCGCTGACCGAGCTGACGCAGTGGCCGCAGGTCATGCCGGTGACGGTGTAGGTGCTGGTCATGCTGCCGGTCATGGTCATCACTCCGGTGACTCGTTCCTCATGGACGTGAACACCATACCCCCCTATGGTATTTCCGCGTCAAGCCGGTGCCCCGGTTGAGGGGCCGTCCGGTCAGAGGAGGTAGCGCAGCCAGAGGTACGGCACGCAGAGGGCCACGGTGACGACGGTGACCACCAGGCCGTACTTGGTGAACTGCCAGAAGCTGATCCGCGCGCCGTTGCGCTCGGCGATGCCGAGGATGACGACGTTGGCGGAGGCGCCCACGGCGGTGGCGTTGCCGCCGAGGTCCGCGCCGAGCGCGAGTGCCCACCACAGGACGTTGTGGTCGCCGGGCACGTGCTGCGCGAGATCGGCCACGATGGGGCTCATGGTGGCGACGTAGGGGATGTTGTCCACGATCGCGGACAGCCCGGCCGACGCCCAGAGCAGGACCATCGTGGTCACGCCGGGCCGCCCGGCCGTCGCCTCCGCCGCGGCCTGCGACACCTGGGTGATGACACCGGTCTCCACGAGCGCGCCGACCATCACGAACAGCCCGGCGAAGAACACCAGCGTCGGCCACTCCACCTCGCGCAGCGCGTCGTCGGTGGTGATCTTGGTGACCAGCACGAGCAGCCCCGCCCCGAGCAGCGCCACGACCGACGGCTCGTAGTGCAGCACCGGATGCAGCACGAACGCCGCGATGACCACGCCGAGCACGGACAGGCTCTGCACCAGCATGACCTTGTCCTGGATGGCCGCCCGCTCGTCCAGCTGCATGATCTCGGCCGCCCGTTCGGGGTCGTACCGGAACGCCTTGCGGAACAGCAGCCGGCACAGTCCGATGAAGACCGCCGTCAGCACGATCACCAGCGGCGCGAGGTGGACGAGGAAGTCGTTGAAGGTCAGCCCGGCGCGGGAGGCGATGATGATGTTCGGCGGGTCGCCGACGAGGGTCGCCGTGCCGCCGATGTTGGACGCCATCGCCTCGGCGATCAGGAACGGCGCGACCGGCAGCGCGAGGCGCTCGCAGACGAGGAACGTGACCGGCGCGATCAGCAGCACGGTCGTGACGTTGTCCAGCAGCGCCGACGCCAGGGCCGTGATCACCAGGAGCAGCACCATGAGCCGGAACGGCCGGCCCCTGGCGCGCTTGGCGGCCCAGATGGCGAGGTATTCGAACACGCCGGTCTGCCGCAGCACCCCGACGATGATCATCATGCCCAGCAGCAGGAAGACGACGTTCCAGTCCACGCCGGACTCCTGCGAGAAGAACGCGGAGCCGGCCGCGGTCGCGTGGATCAGCAGCATGATCGCTGCGCCGCCCAGGGCGGCCTTGACCCGGTGGACCTTCTCGCTGGCGATGAGGACGTACGTGGCGACGAAGACGACCGCCGCCACCCATGCGGTCAGCGTCATGTGAGCCGCTTGAGCAGCGCGGAGAGCGTGACCGCGCCCAGCAGACGGCCGCCGTCCAGCACCGCGACCAGAGGGCTGCGGGTGCGCGCCATCAGCGCGGCGATCTCCAGGAGCGTGGCGTCCGAGTCGGTCACCGGAAGCTCGCGGGGCCGTTCCGGCAGCGCCTGGCGGACCGTGCGCCCGCCCAGCGCGCGGACGAACGCGTCGGCGTGCGCCTCGTCGATCACCCGGGCCAGCGCGGGGTCGTCCTGGCAGTACCGCGGCACGGCCAGGCGCAGCACCTGCGTGCCCGGCAGTATCGACACCGGCGCCCCGCGCTCGTCCAGCACGATGAGCCCGGGCAGTTCGCGTTCGGCCATCAGGCGCGCGGCATCGGCCACGGGGGAGTCGAGTCCCACGGTGGGGAACGGCACTACGAGATCCCGGGCACGCATGCCCTCACCTGCCCGCCGCGTGTGGGTGTGCTCACGTCGTCCTTCCGGTCGCCGGTACCGCCCCCGGGTATAGGGAACCCTTCGCCGACCAGACTTCCCGGCACGCCCCGCACCAGGCTATCTGCCCGGAAAGCCGTACAAAAGCCCCGGTGCCGCCCGGCGGACGTATACCCCCTCCGCGTACGGCAGGCGGCCGAGCGACCCGGCCGGCAGCGGGACCATGCCCTCGGGCGCCTCCGTCAGCCGGGCGGAGAAGGCGAGACGGCGGCCCGCGCGTCCCCGGGCCGAGACGTAGTCGTCCGCGCCGGCGAAGGTCACCTCGCCCACCGAGCCGAGCCGCGCCAGCGCCGCCTCCACTCCCTCGCCCGGCCGGACGACGGTGGCGGGCAGGCGGTCGGTCTCGTCGTCGGAACGGACGAGCACCGCGCCGTCGAGCCGGGCGACCAGGCAGACCGTGACCTCCTCGAACCCGGCGCGCACGGCCTCGGCCGCCAGATCGGCGCGGCCGGGCACCTCCCAGCCGTGCAGGGAGAAGACCGGCGGCCCGGCGTCGTGCCCTGCGGCGAGCGCCCGCCGCACGGCCTCGACGCCCGCCCGCGCGTACGGCACGGTCCGCTCGGGCAGCCGGTCCATTGGGAAATAGCCCAGTTCGGCGCACTTGTGCGGCTCGGCGTTGACCGGCGTGCCGGTGATCGTGCGCGCCACGAGGAACATCCCGATGCGGGCCGTCCCGCCCGCGTTGCGGTGGTGCATGACGTGCACCACCTCGCAGCCGTCCACCTCGACGCCGAGCTCCTCGCGGGCCTCCCGTACGGCGGTGTCCACCACCGACTCCCCGTCCTCCAGATGGCCGGACGGCATGATCTGCCACTCCCCGTCGGCGTAACCGGTGCCCTCGCGGCGGCCGAGCAGCACGTTCCCGCCGTCCGTCCCGCTGTCGGTGAGCACCAGATGCACGTCGACGACCGGCCGGTAGCGGCCAGGGGCGTACGTCGCGGCGTCGAGCAGCGCGGGCAGGGTCGCGGCGTTCGCGGAGATGAACTCCCCCAGTTCGGGCGGCACCATGTTCAGCTCGCGCGCCTTCCCGGGGCGTACGCGCCGCACCTCGTGCAGGCCGATGTCCGGCTCGAGGAACTCCGGGCCGCTGCGGCGCGACAGGTCGAGCGACACCAGCCGGCAGGCGAAGACCGTGCTGAGGCGGCCGGGCTCGGCGAGGGTGAACACGTGCAGCGCCGGCCCCGCCGTCGCCCCGAGCTCCTCGTCGAGCTCGCGGCGCAGCGCCGCCTCCGGTGAGGCGTCGGACGGCTCCACCCCGCCGCCGGGCGTGACCCAGTACGGCTCCCGCTCCGGTCGTACCCGGCGGAACAGGACGATGTCGTCACCGTCGAACAGGATGGCGCGGACGCCGTGCCGTACGGAGGTCATGCCCGGAATCCTCTCGCGGACGGTCCGGCGTCCGCTGCCGGAAGGGGCCGAAATACGGTGAGGAGAGCCCTCCCGGCGGAGGGCTCCGTGAAGAAGGGATGTTGCGCGATGACGGAAATGACCTACCGGCGGCTGGGGGACTCGGGGCTCGTCGTCTCGGCCCTGGGCCTCGGCGGCAACAACTTCGGCCGCAGGCTCGACCTCGACGCCACCCGCGCCGTGGTCGACGCGGCGCTCGACGCCGGCGTCACGCTGATCGACACGGCCGACATCTACGGCGAGTCGGAGACGCTGCTCGGCGAGGTGCTGAAGGGGCGGCGCGACCAGGTCGTCCTCGCCACCAAGTTCGGCGGGGACATGCACGGCGCCAACGGTCCCGACTGGGGTGCGCGGGCCTCGCGGCGGTACGTCCGCCTGGCGGTCGAGCGGTCGCTGCGCCGCCTCAAGACCGACTGGATCGACCTCTACCAGCTGCACTTCCCCGACCCCTCAACGCCGGTCGAGGAGACCCTGTCGGTCCTGACCGATCTGGTGCGGGAGGGCAAGGTCCGCTACGTGGGCTCCTCCAACTTCGCGTCCTGGCAGGTCACCGACGCGGACTGGATCGCCCGCACCGGGGGCTTCGAGCGCTTCGTGAGCGCGCAGAACGAGTACAGCCTGCTCGACCGGGGCGTGGAGCGGGAGCTGGTCCCGGCGCTGCTGCACCACGGCATCGGCCTGCTGCCGTACTTCCCGCTGGCCAACGGCCTGCTCACCGGCAAGTACCGGCGCGGGGAGGAGCCGCCGGCGGGCACCCGCCTCGCGGACCGGCCGCAGTACCTGACGGACGCGCGGTTCGCGGTGGTGGAGCGGCTGCGGGAGTTCGCCGAGCGGCAGGGGGTGACCCTGCTCGACGTCGCGATCGGCGGCCTGCTCGCGCAGCCCGCGGTCTCCTCGGTGATCGCGGGGGCGACCCGGCCCGAGCAGATCAAGGCCAACGTCGCGGCGGCGGCGTGGCGGCCGGACGAGGCGGCGCTGAAGGAGCTGAACGAGATCGCGCGCTGACCGAATGTGGCCGGCGGGAGACGCCGGCGCGGTGGCTGCTCGCCCGAGCCCCCAGACCCCGAGCCCCCAGACCCCGAGCCCCCAGACCCCGAGCCCTCAGACCCCGAGGTGCGGACGGGGGCCCGGGCGGGGCCGTCAGTCGTCGAGCATCTCCATGAGACGGCGCAGATAGGGCGGCACGTTGCGCAGCCGTACGGCGCCGCTCTCCACGGGGGACGCGGGAGCCAGCAGGGCCCGCAGCCCGGCCAGGTCGACGAACCGCAGGGCGCCGGCGTCGATGGTGATCTCGCCGCGCTCGCTCCTCGCCTCGGCGAGCGCGCTCGCCAGGGCTGCGCTGTTCGAGACGTCGACCTCGCCCTCCACGATCACCGACGAGTCCGCGGGGGACCACCTGACGCTGAGGTAGGTGTCCGTGTAGAGAACGCCGCGGTGACCGCCGGGTGGATTCACGAGGCGCACCGGCATGGTGCACCGGTGCGAAGCGAGGCGCGCGCCCGTTCCGGGCGCGGTAGTGCGGAGCAGGACACGGTGAATCTCTTCACGGTCCCACCTCCCTGCTGAAGGCGGAAATACTCACTGAGCGTTGCCGTCCGGCAGCGCTTCTGTCAATGGTTAGCCCAGTCGATATTCAACGAAGGCCGATGATCAACGCTTGCGGCCCACGCCGCCGACCGCCCAGACCGTGTCCTTGGGCGGTCGCAGTTCGTCCGGTTCCGGCCGCCATTCGGGCACCTGGACCAGTCCTGGCTCCACCATCTCCAGATCGCCGAACAAGGGCAGGATCTCGTCCTGGGTGGGCAGCCGCAGGCGGCCGTCGTCCTTGACCGCCCATTCGCTGGCGAACAGCAGGGCCAGTTTGCCGGTCACCTCCGGGCGGAGGTCGGAGATCGCGTGGCTGATGACCATGTAGCTGCCGGGTGCGATCGCCTCACGCAGGCGGGCGGTGATGGCCCTCGTCAGGTCGTCGTCGTTGATCGCCGCCAGGACCGAGACGAGCAGCACGCCCACGGGCTCGTCGAGGTTCACCAGCGCCCGCAGCCGCGGGTGGGTGAGGATCGAGTCGGGGTCGCGTACGTCGCCGCGGATCACCGCGACGCGCTCGTCCTCCTCCACCAGCGCCTGACCGTGGTTGACCACGACGGGATCCTTGTCGACGTAGACCACGCGGGCGTCGGGGGCGCACCCGCGCGCGATCTCGTGCACGTTGCCCTGGGTCGGCAGGCCGCAGCCGATGTCGATGAACTGGCGGATTCCGGCGCCGGCCAGGAACCGTACGGCCCTGCGGAGGAACTTGCGTCCCTCGCGGCACATCAGGGGAAGCTCGGGCGCGATCAGCAGCGCCGCCTCGGCGGCCTCGCGATCCGCGGCGAAATTGTCCTTCCCACCGAGCCAGTAGTCGTAGACCCGGGCCTCGTTAGGGACGGACGGGTCGAAACCCACCGGCTCGACCGGGGAGATACCCGGCATGATCCTCCGTTCAGCCCTGATGACCGATAATAGCGGTGCAAGATGGGCCTAAGTGAGGATTAGTGCGTGTTTCCCTGCGCGTGCGGAGGGGATCAGCGGTAGCCGGCGGCTTCGGCGGTGAAACCGGCCCACACGGCCTTGCCCACGGGGCGTAGTCGCGCCCAGCCCCACATGCGGCTGACTCCGGCGACGACCTGCAGGCCGCGCCCGGTCTCGGCCACGTAGTCGGGCTCGCGCAGCACCGGCGCGTCACCGCTGGGGTCGGTGACCATGCACAGCAGCGCCCGCGACGATCGGAACATCAGCAGGCGCACCGGCAGGGGGTGGATGGCCTGGTGCCGCAGGCCGTGCCGTAGCGCGTTGGTGACCAGCTCGCAGACCGCGAGCGCGGCGTCGTCGGCGACGTCGTCCATGGCCCAGGTCTGCAACACCCCGGTCGTGAAGTGCCGCGCGGTGCGCGCGGCGAGGCTCTCACGGTGGAACTCGTGCACCGCAACCTGGGGGACGCCGCACGGCTCCTCGCCACCGGTCCAGGGCCAGCGCTTGCCATCGGGAAAGACCTGCTCAAGCGTGCCAAGCCAGGGATCCCGGGCAACGCTATCGGCTTCTGCGAGGGAAGCGCGGTCTGTCCGATAACCAGTCATTGAGAGCCTTATGAGGTTGATGTCGACCATGTGGCGGGATGACTCAGTAAGTCATACTGCTCCCATTGATGCGCGTGTGCAAGTACAGATGCACGTGCAAACGCACGAAAGTTGTGGTTCGGTCGGATTGCGAAACGAGGCGCCCATGTCCGTGATCTACAACGGAATGCCCTCATCTCACCTGGGGCAGCAGGCCTGGCGCAAGAGCCGGCACAGCAATCCGAGCGGCAACTGCGTCGAGATCGCCGCGCTGCCCGACGGCCGGGTGGCCCTGCGCAACTCCCGGCACCCGGCCGGTCCGGCGCTTATCGTGCCCCCGCAGGACATGGCGGCATTCATCCGCTCCGTCAAGGAGGGCGAATTCGACGACCTCCTCGGTTGAGTGGAGAAATGATCTCGCCACTTGCGCGGGCCGATGTGACGAGTATCGTGAACGTGGCGTAAACATCGGTGCACCTCAAAGGACCCCATATGACTGCGGCCCCTGCGGAGGGTGTGCCTCACCCGCTCGACCTGGCGTCACGATCACGCCGCAGCCCGACCGTCCTGCGCATCCTGCTCGGCACCCAACTGCGACGGCTCCGTGAGAGCAGGCACATCCGCCTGGAAGAGGCCGGCAACGCCATCCGCGCCTCCCACTCGAAGATCAGCCGAATGGAGCTCGGGCGGGTCGGGTTCCGCCGCCGCGACGTCGCCGACCTCCTCACCCTGTACGGCGTCACCGACGAGAGCGAGCGCGAGGCGCTGCTCTCGCTGGTCGCTCAGGCGAACGCCCCCGGCTGGTGGCACAAGTACGACGACGTCCTGCCCTCCTGGTTCGAGGCGTACGTCGGTCTGGAACAGGCCGCGAGCACGATCCGCTGCTACGAGGTGCAGTTCGTGCCGGGGCTGCTGCAGTCCCCGGGATACGCGGAGGCCGTGGTGCGGCTCGGCCACCCGGACGCCTCGGACGAGGAGGTCGAGCGCCGCGTCCGGCTGCGGATGGACCGGCAGGAGGTGCTGGTTCGGCCGGATCCGCCCTTGCTGTGGGCCGTGATCGACGAGGCCGTGCTGCGCCGTCCCGTGGGAGGCGCGGAGGTGATGCGGGCCCAGATCGAGCACCTGCTCGAGATGATCTCGCTGCCTCGTGTAACGCTCCAAGTGATCCCGTTCAGCGCGGGCGGGCACGCCGCCGCGGGAGGACCGTTCAGCATCCTGCGCTTCGCGGGGGTCGGCCTGCCCGACGTCGTCTACCTCGAACAGCTCACCAGTGCCATCTACCTGGAGAAACGAGAGGACATCGACCGCTACCTCGCGGTCATGGAACGCCTGTGCCTCCAGGCCAGGCCGGCCTCGGAGACCGCGCGGATGCTGCGGCAGCTCATGACGGAGCTGTGACGATGCGCTAGCGTCCCGTGGGTGACCTCCGCTGTCGCACGCCCGCAGGAGACGGTGGCGCAAGCCGTAGCAGAAAATACGTGTCAGGTGCGCGTGGGCGGTAAATGGAGTACTACCACACTGTGGGGCAAGCAGGAGGGCGGTGAGAACCTTGGCGGGCAGCCTGCTCAGCCTGGAGTTCGACCGAAGTTCGGTCACCAGGGTGCGGCATCTCGTCATGGTTTCGGCCCAGGAGGCCGGGCTCGAAGGCGTGGCCCTGGAGGACTATGTGCTGGCGGTGCACGAGGCGGTCACCAACGCCGTCCGGTACGGCTCGCCGCCGCGGGGGATCGCCATGTGGCGTGAGACGGGGACGCTGGTGTGCGAGATCACCGACAAGGGCCCCGGCATCCCCGCCGAGGTGCTGGAACGGGAGGAGCCGGCGACGCGCTTCGACTTCGGGGGGCGCGGACTGTGGCTCATGAACCGCCTGGCCGACCGCGTCGTGCGTACGGGGGCGGATGGTACGACGATTCGTCTCAGCGTGGCGCTTCCCTGATCGACGTTCGGCTTCCGCTGAGAGCGGAGCACGGCCCGCCTGACCGAAACCAGGCTCCCCCGCTTCCCCCCAAGCCCTCTGCTGCGAGGGTTAACGCCGCTGCGAGCTGGGCAGTTCTGATCTCATCACTCTGTCGTCAGGGTCGGACGCCGGATCTGACGGGCGAGCCGTAATCACAATTTTGGTTCACCGAAATTTCGGGCAATCCGGGTCGGACGCCGAGACCTTGCTAGGCTGCAGGGAACCGTAGAACCGGGCGTTGTCTCACCCGGCAGGTGAGACCGTCGAGAAGTGGGGTCACACCGTGAAGAAGCTGCTTGTTCTCGCTCTGGTCGCCGTCGGCGGGCTCCTGGTCTGGCGCAAGGTGCAGGCCGACCGTGCGGAGCTCGATCTGTGGACTGAGGCCACCGGCAGCGAGAACTGACCACCAGGGATGGTGCTTGATCGTGGCAGAGGTGCGGGAATGACCCCCGTGAAGCTGGCCTGCCTTGACTTGGCCGGGACCACGATCGGTGACATCGACATGGTGGAACGGGCGTTCGCCGAGGCGATCGCCACGCAGGGCATCGTCCCCGGGACCAGCGCCTATGCCCGTGCCATGGTGCATGTGCACAGGTCCCGGGGATGTCCCAAGATCGAAGTCTTCCGGGGCATCTTCCCCGGCAACGAAGCCCAGGCACAGGCCGCGAACCTGACCTTCGAGCGTTCCTACGAGGGAGCCATCGAGAGGGCCGGTCTCATGCCGCTGCCGGGGGCGGTCGAGGCCGTCGCGAAGCTGCGCGACGCCGGCCTGAAGATCGCCCTGATCACCGGGTTCAGCCGTGCGACCCTGGGACGGGTGCTGAGCAGCCTCGCCTGGGTCGACATGCTGGACCTCGCGCTGTGCCCCGAGGACGCCGGACGGGGCCGTCCGTACCCGGACATGGTGCTCACCGCCGTCCTGCGCTCCGGTATCGACGACGTACGGCAGGTGGCCGTGGCGGGCGACTCCGAGAGCGACATGCTCTGCGGCCGGCGTGCGGGCGCCTCGGTCGTCGCCGGAGTGCTCACCGGCGTCCACAGCAAGGAGCGTCTGCTCGGCGGCGGCGCCACCCACATCATCGACTCCATCGCCGACTTCCCCGGGCTCGTCCTCGGCAGCGAGGTCGGCGCGTCCCCGGTGGCCACTTCGGCCTCCTGATCGCTCCCCGAGGATTTTCTCCCGGAGCCGGGGCGGCACGGGGTGGTATCAAGTGGCGCTCGGGTGCGGGCTGTTGCTACCGTGTACGCACCGGCGGCCTGTGGATCGTGTGTTTGCGCAGTTCGCACCGCTACGGGGCCTTAGCTCAGCTGGCAGAGCGCCTGCTTTGCAAGCAGGAAGTCAGGGGTTCGAATCCCCTAGGCTCCACCAGCCAAAACGCCGCTTCTCCGATCATGGGAAGCGGCGTTCGTGCCATCAACGTGCCATTAGCTCTTGCCGGCATCGCGCTCCGCCTCGACTCGCGCGCTGAGGGCATCGGCGATCTTCCGGTCGGCGGGTCGCGTGCTGGTAGATGAGCGCGGCCCGGTCGCTCTCGTGGCACATCCGCGCCTTGAGGTCGGCGAGGCTCGCGCCCGACTGCGCGGCGAGCGTGTTCCCCGTGTGCCGCAGGTCGTGGAGTGGAGGCTCTTGACGCCCATCTCCTTGAGCGCTTCCGCCCACTTGGCCTCGCGCCCGGAAGTTGCCGCCGCAGAGGTAGGCGCCTCGCTTGCCGAGAAAGACGAACGCCTCGTCGGCCTGGCCGGCGAACTTGTCGGTGGGATGCTCGGCCAGCGCGGGGACGATCGCCGAGGGGATGCTCACGGTGCGCTTTCCGGCCCGCGACTTGGGCAGCGCGAGCACCATGTCTCCGCCATCCAGCTCGATGAGCTGTTCCCGCAGATCTGCGTCGTCAGCTTGCCCACGGCACCGCCGCCCAGGCCAGGGACGATGTGCCGGTCCAACAGCCAGGTGTAGAGCTCGACCGTGCTTGGGCCGCAGGCCCGGCCGCTCCTTGATCCACGTCCGGGCATAGTCGCCGAGCAGGACTTTGCCGCGATCGGGGTCCGCCCACTCCCCTGAGATCATCTGCGCTTCCATCGGGGTCAGCGCGCGATCTGCTTCGGTCCGCATGGCATAGGTGATAGGTCAATTCTGCGCAGCGGCATGGGGTCCTTCCTCGGAAGACGCCCAAGGAGGAGTGTCTGGTCGGTTGCGCGGGCCGGGCGGTGGCGTGCTCTGCCGCCCTTCGGTAGCTGAGTTGCCGGTCGCTGGCTCGTCGATGGTGGCGATGTGACGCACTGGTGAAGTGAGTAGCCACAGCACGGCGAGGACGCCGCCAAGGCCGGCGACGACCAGTGTCGGTCGCAGGCCGATGGTGGTGCCCAGCCAGCCGCCTACGAGCGCTCCAAGCGGCCTGATCCCGTAGTTGACGGCGCTGTACGCGCCCGCCCGCCGGCCCCGCGCGTCGCCGGGCGTGACCGAAGTGAGCAGGGCATTGAGATTGACGTCCATCAGCATCACGCCGACGCTGGAGACCATCTCGATAGCCGCGAGCGCCGCGATTCGGGCCCAGGTCGGGCCGGACACGAACGCTGTCAGCGCCAAGGGAGCAGGAAAGAGAATCACACCGATTATCGCGGTGCGGCCCAGCCCGATGGTGCGGGATACCCGAGGTGCCAGTGCCGCACCGGCCAGCCCACCGACCGCGCCGACGCCGAAGGCGATGCCGATAGCGCTGGCCGAGAGACCAAGCTCACGGCTTGCATACAGTACGAGCAGTGCGCTGGTCATGAGGGTGAAGAAGTTGACGGTGCTGGTGCAGCCGAGAACGGCGCGCATCACCGGATGACGCAGCACCAGGACGAGCCCCTCCCGGACCAGGCCAAGGGTCGAGGACCGCAGTGGCGCTGGCCGGGCCTCGTCCACTGGAATTCGGCCGATCAACAACGCGGAGCCGACGAATGACACCACGTCGACGAGGACCGCGACTGGGGCGGTGAGTACCTGGATCAGACCGCCGCCGAGGGCCGGCCCAACCGCGAACGAGGCTGCCCGGCTCAGACTCAGCCTGCTGTTCGCCTCTACATATGCCGACGGCGGGACCAGAGCGACGAAGAACGCCTGGCGCGCCATGCCGAACAGGACCGCGCCGGCCCCGGTGAGCAGGGCGACCGAATAGAGATGAGTCAGCGTGACTGCGTCCAGCAGGTAGGCCACCGGAAGGCTGAGCAGCACCGCCGCGCGGACTAGGTCGGCCACGATCAGCAGACGGCGCTTGCGGGTCCGTTGGTCCACCCACGCGCCCACGAACATGCCCAGCAGGTTGGGTACCCAGATAAGCGCGGTGAGGATGCTGACCTGTGCAGGCGTCGCGGCGAGTACGGTGACAGCGATCAGCGGCAGCGCCAGCTCGCTGATTCGGTCGCCGAACTGGGAAATGCTCTCCCCGACCCAGAAAGTTCGGAAACGCCGATTGTCGCGCAGGACCGATGGGGGCCCCGTGCTGGCGGCGGTCATGACGCCGCCGTGTCGTCGCCGGGCTCAGGCAGCAGATAGCGCAGCATCCGGACGAGCCGCGCACCGTCCGGCAACTGGCCACCCTTGCGCTGGACGTACGGCGCGAGCAGTGCCTCGATCGCTTCTTCGAGCTGCCGCAACTCGTCAGCGGTAACGGCGAACCGGGTGTCGGTCAGCCCCGCCAGGGCTTGCCACTCCGGATCCAGCCGCGGCTCGTCCCGCAGCGACCACTGCACGGGCGCCTCCGCGGATAGGGCGAACATCTCGGCGCGCAGCTGCCGCGCCGCGTCCTGACCCTCTGCATCGTCGGGCATGGTGAACCGGAAGCCCTTACCCGCCGCCTGCCACCACCGCTCTCGCTTATTCGTCGCCCCGTCCCAGTCGGTAACGAGACCGAAGGAAGCGAGGTGCCTCAGGTGCCAGCTAACTACCGATGGCGTGGCACCAACGTGCGGTGAAAGCTGGGTGGCCGTCGCGGGGCCGTGTCGTTGTAGCCGAGCGAGCAAAGCCAGCCGTACCGGATGAGCCAACGCCCGCAGCGCCTGCGGAGAGGTCAGCTCCACATCTCCGTATGAATTCGTGAGAGACATCTCTCGAAAGTAATCTCTCAGATCGATACGATCAACCCCGCCCTCCTCGCTGGTTGAGCGTCCCGGCCGTGCCCGCCGAGTCAAGGGCGCCTGCGGCGTCGCTTCGCGATCAGCTTCGCTGACCCTTGACACGGCGGTCCCGTCCTGGGGGTCGGCAGCTACGAGGAGGACGGGGGCGGAACATGGGACGGGCCGCACACAACCTGCCGCCGCAGGTCACGGTTGAGCGTCGGGCCATTAGCGGGCCATTAAGGGCGGTCAACAGGGCGTACTCACGGTCACTCCCGGGCTGCCTCTCGCCCAGGTCGAGGCCGTTGCCCCTGATGATCAGGCCGATTTGCAAGCAGGAAGTCAGGGGTTCGAATCCCCTAGGCTCCACCCAATTA